>CAYVFP010000066.1:0-2895 GCA_964451055.1 Candidatus Woesearchaeota archaeon | reverse complement strand
TGGTTTTGCAAAATATGATCCTACCGAAGATGAAATAAAAAGAGTTTATGCGGAACTTGCAGATTTTCATGAGAGGATTACTAACTTGCAATATATGCCTACAGAAGAAGAGGCTTTGTTTATCGCAAGAAATATGCCTTTCCAGGTCGGAGGAGATCCCTCAGAAAAATTAGAAGTTTCAAATTATAAAAACCTAGATAGAGTGAGTACAAACTATTTAAGGAGTGGTTTTTGTTTGGTTATGGCAGAAGGTCTTGCACAGAAAGCTCCTAAAGGTTTTAGATTATTTAATATGGCCAGAGCAAATGGTGTTAAGGCTACAGGATTTGATTGGTTGGAGGATTATGTGAAGATTCATGAAAAGAGAACTTTAGGAAAAAGTAAAACTGGAGATTCTCCAACTTACATAAAAGATTTAGTTGCGGGAAGGCCTGTTTATGGTCATCCTTCAGAGTCTGGAGGTTTTAGATTTAGGTATGGAAGAGGAAGGAATTCGGGTTTTAGTGCAGCTAGTTTACATCCAGCAACAATGGGGATTACAGATGATTTTATTGCAATTGGTACTCAACTTAAAATAGAGAAACCTACAAAAGGATGTGCTATGACTGTTTGTGATGAGATTGAAGGACCAATAGTTAGATTAAAGGATGGTTCCGTTAAGCAACTTTATTCTGCAGAAGAAGCAAAGAAAATTTATCCTGACGTCGATGAGATTATTTATTTAGGAGATATGCTTTTCCCTTTTTCAGACCTTACTAATAGAAATGCAGGCTTGATTAAACCAGGATATGTCGAGGAATGGTGGAATTTAGATTTGAAAGAGAAAGGTTTTTCAGGAGACGTAAATTACAAAAATGTTTCTTTTGAAGAGGCTATAGAAATTTCAAAAAAATATAATGTGCCCCTTTATCCAAAATATATTTTCTATTGGAAAGAGATTGACAAAGTTAAATTTTTAGATTTAATTAATTTTTTAAGTTTTGCAAAATATGAAGAGGACAAATTAATTTTTCCATATTCAAAGAAAGAAAGAGATCTTTTTGTTAATGCTAAGAGAGCTTTAGAGTTATTAGGAATTCCACATAAAGTAACCTTAGAAAATATTGTTATTGATAAAATAAACTCTAAAGCTTTGCTTGTGAATTTAGGATTTGATTTTAAAAAATTGATTAAGGAATATTTTGTAAAAGATAAATTTAATCTTGAGAAAGGAGTTTTAGAAATTGTTAATGAATTTTCGGAATTTGAAATTAAAGATAAATCTGGAGAGTTTATTGGTTCTAGGATGGGAAGACCCGAAAAAGCAAAGCTGAGAAAACTTGTTGGAAGTCCTAATATTCTTTTTGCAGTAGGAAATCAGGGAGGAAGATTAAGGAGTTTAAATGTTGCATATCAAATAGGAAAAATAAATGCAGAATTTCCTTTATACACCTGCCCAAATTGTTCTAATGAAACTATTTATAGAAAATGCGAGATGTGCGATTCTAAGGCTGAGCCAAGATACTATCATTTTGGATTGAAGCAGAAAAGAGAAGAAAAGAAAATAGAAGGTTCTGAGAAAGAAGGGGTTCCTTATATGAGAAGGTCCTTGGATATAAAAAAATTATTAGAGGGAATTTTAGGAAAGTTTGATATTAGAAAGGCAGAGATTCCAGAGTTGGTTAAGGGGATTAGGGGAACTAGTTCTGAAGGAAAGACAATGGAACATTTGGTTAAAGGGATTCTTAGAGCTAAACATGGTTTGCAAGTAAATAAAGACGGAACGATTAGAATGGATGCTACAGAGCTTCCTTTGACTTCATTTAAACCTTTTGAGATTGGAACAAGTGTAGAGAAACTTAAGGAATTAGGTTATGAAGAGGATATTTATGGTAAGCCTATAGAAAGAGATGATCAAATTATTGAATTAATGCCTCATGATGTTTTAATTCCTAATTCTCCGACCACACCTGATGAGAAAGGAGAAGATGTTTTTATGAACATTGCAAATTTTATCGATGATCTTTTTGTCAAATTTTATGGAATGAAACCTTATTATAATGTTAAGAAAAAAGAAGATCTTATTGGAAAATTAGGAGTTTGTATGGCTCCCCATAATTGTGCGGGAGTTGCTTGTAGGTTTATTGGTTTTTCAAAAACATTAGGATTGATGGCTTCTCCATATATGCATGCTGCTATTAGAAGAGATTGTGATGGAGATGAGGCTGCAATTATGTTGTTGGGAGATGTTCTTCTTAATTTTTCTAAGAAATATTTGCCTAGTCACAGAGGAGGAACTCAAGATGCTCCTTTAGTTTTGAATGCAAGGATTGATGCTGGAGAAGTAGACGATCAAATTTTGGATTTGGAATTTTTGAAAAATTATCCTTTAGAACTTTATAAAAATGCAGAGAAAGGAATGCATTCATCTAGTATAAAATTCAATAATGTTAAAGAAATTCTTAAGAGAGGAGATGACCCCTTTGTAAATAGTTTTTTCACACACGATACTAAAGACTTCAATGAGGGGGTTAGGTGTTCTTCATATAAGTCTCTAGATAATATGAAAGAGAAAGTAGGCCATCAGATGAAGTTGGTTGAAAAACTCCGAAGTGTTGATTCTTCAGATACAGCTAGGTTGGTTATCGAAAGGCATTTTATAAGAGATATGAGGGGGAATCTAAGAAATTTTTCAATACAATCTTTTAGATGTGTTGACTGCAATGAAATCGTGAGAAGAGTTCCTTTATCTGGGAAGTGTCCCGTCTGTAGTGGGAAATTAATTTTTACAATTCATGAAGGAGGGATAAAAAAATATCTGGAACCTGCTTTAGACTTGGCTAAGACATACAATGTTTCACCTTATCTGCAACAGACAATAGGATTGGTTAAAGGATATATTGATTCTATTTTTGG
>CAYVFP010000065.1:1750-3212 GCA_964451055.1 Candidatus Woesearchaeota archaeon | reverse complement strand
TTTCCATTTCCCCTAATCTTTCTCTCCTTATCGACCATTTAATTTCCCCTCCACAAATTCCATTAATTTCATTTTAAAACAATCTTCCCTCCTTCGTAATCTAACAAAAATTTCCAAACTGGAACAACAAAAATCTCTCTATTATCAAGAAGAATTTTTTCTTCTTCTTCCTCAGTTAAAATAAATCCTTTTTTGAGATTAAATCTTTTCATAGCCCCTAACAATCCTCTTATTTCCCTATCTTTTGTCTCTTTATCTTTCAAATTCCTTGATACTTGTACTGCCTCAACCACCTTATTTCCTTTTCTCAAAACAAAGTCACACTCCGAGTTTTCATTAAAATAATATATCTCTTTTCCAAATCTCCTAAAATGCAAATAAGAAACCAGCTCTAGAAGCTTCCCATACTCCTCACTCAAAGACACAAAATTATTAGTTGACAATCCAGTATCAACCGGATAAAACTTCTTAATATTTTGTTTTGTAATTGATTCTGAATAATTTCTTATTGAAAAAATTATAAAAGCATCCTCAAGATATTTTACATACTGATAAAGAGTGTCTTTACTAGTTTTTATTCCTCTTGACTTAAAATCATTATAAATCTTATTTACTGATATTTCTTGCGAAGGATTTGCTAAAATTTTTTTTATAAAATTACTCAAAGGCAAAATATTAGAAAGATTGTATCTCTCAATAATATCTCTATAAGTCATTACATCCAAATAATCATTTAAAGCTTTTCTTCTAATTTCATTCTCCTTGTTTATCAATTCAGGAAATGCTCCCTTAAACAAAAATTCTCGAAACTCCCTTTTTATTTTCGCTAGCCCTTTTGTTGTATATCTCTCTGACTTAATGCCCTTAAATTTAAGATATTCTCTAAATGAAAGGGGAAACAAATCGTAAGAAATTGTTCTTCCTCTAAGAGAAGTTGCTATTTCCTTAGATAATAATTTTGCAGAGGATCCAGTTAAAAATATATTTTGAGTTATATTATCGTTAACTCTCCTAATAAATTTCTCCCATCCTTGAACCTCTTGAATTTCATCAAAAAACAAAAAGATATCTTTTTCTTTTTTTTCTGGATACAATTCGAAATAAGCTTGAAAAATTAAATCTAAATTATCTTTCTTAAAATCTAACCTTTCATCCTCAAAATTTATGTAAATTACGTTTGTCCTATCTTTTATTTTTTTTATTAAGCTATAAAGGAAGAACGTCTTTCCAGACCTTCTTGGGCCAATTATAGTAATTATTTTTTTTGAATTAAATGGAACTTTCAATTCTCTCTCAATCGTTTCAAAGGGTTCTCTTGTATGAAATTCCCTTATCACTTTTTTTATTTCTTCTTTCATTTTAATCTTTTTGTTGCCTACTAAGACAACAAAGTATTATTTAAATATTTCCTTCCTTAGAGGAAATATTTACCCTTTTATTTCCTTTACATAAGGAAATAAAA
>CAYVFP010000065.1:0-1650 GCA_964451055.1 Candidatus Woesearchaeota archaeon | reverse complement strand
ATCCGATAACAATCACAACATTGCCCCTTCCGCAATTCGGGGTACACCTTGTGTGCCCTGTTCCACTACTCCCATTGATTACCATATCATTTGATGCAGTTGCTTTAACCGAATCAGTTGCAACATTCCCATCCACATCTAATTTAATCCTCATTTTTACTCTCCTTATAAATTCTAAACACGGGCATTTTATTATTCTTTCTTTTCTCTAGAGGAATTCTTCTAAAAATATATTTTTCATTACCTTTTTCTTGAACAAATCCTTTCTTTTCCAGTTCCTTAATTTCTATTTCAGAAAACTCTCCGCCTTTAAAATATTGAACACTTAATTTCCCAGGAGATTCTCTAGAATACCAAGCAGCACCAACTTCTTTTTCTTTCTCAATCTCTCTCTTATTTGAACCAATTTTTTTATTAACAACTTCCATAGCTTTATCAATTAAAATATTTCCCACTTTTTCATAATTTTCATTTTCTTCAACATCTGCAACTAAATTCAAAAAATACGAATTATAATTCTTTGACACTTTCACTCCAGCAGACACTTCTTTAATTTTCATTTTTTATCAACCTCTTCTGACTTTTGGGAATCCTTTTTTTATTTAATTTATTAAAAAAGACTTTATTCAAAAAAACGAAAGATTTAAATAATTTAACGTAATTACGTTTATATATGGTATCTATAACCCTTTCAATTCCAAAAGAAGTAAGAGCAGAGATGAAAAGATTCTCCGAGATAAACTGGTCAGCATTTGTCAGGTCATGCATAGAATCCAAAGCAAAAGAATTAGCTTGGAAGCAAGAAATGTTAGAAAAATTAAACTCTCCGGAAGAGAAAGAATTAATAGATTGGTCTGTGAAACTTGGGAGACAAGCTAAAAAAGGAAGAGCAAAGGAATTAGAAAAAAGAGGATTATTATAAATGAAAATAGTATTAGATAATAACATACTATTTTCCTTAATGAATCCAAACTCTACCGCATCCTTTTTATTTTCTTCTCTAAATTCTAAATTTATTGCGCCAGAATTCATAAAATCTGAATTTGAAAAACACAAATCAATCTGTTTTCTTAAATCAAAATTATCACAACAAGAATTCAAATCAAGATTTAAACAAATTGAAAGTTCAATTGAATTTATCAAAGAATCTGAGTATAAAAAATTCCTAAAAGAATCAAAACAACTGATTTCAGATCCAGATGATGTGGATTTTTTAGCACTAGCAAAATATTCAGATTCTGTAATTTGGTCAAATGATAAACATTTAAAAGAACAATCAAAAGTTCCAGTATTAACAACAGAAGAATTAATTAAATTATCTTCCTGAGAAAAATTCATCTTTTTAAAATAAATACCTCTAAATTCTTCAATTAATATCCTTTTAATGAGGTTTTCAAGCCACGCATTTGCCCTAAAAAAAGCCACGGATTTTTTCAAAATTGACATTCTTAGTGGACTTTCGTGGCTTTTTATCTTGTTTACATTTATTATATTTATCATTTTATTCAACTACCCGATTACTATAACAACATTTCCTGTTCCACTACTCCCATTTATTACCATATCATTTGAATCGGTTGCCTTAACTGAATCAGTTGCAACATTCCCATCAACATCTAACTTTTCTGTTGGGCTCGTCGTTCCGATGCC
>CAYVFP010000064.1:0-3294 GCA_964451055.1 Candidatus Woesearchaeota archaeon | reverse complement strand
ACAAAACCCTACTCGCAAAGCGAGAAATTTTCTGGCCTAAAAGGCCTTTATTTTTAAAATTAAATATTTTGCAGAACAACGCAAGTTTTAAATAGATTTTATTATTGAGTAAACTATGGAGAGGCGGTAGGGATGCCGTTCATTTTCCCAGAGAAAATTGAACTTAACTACTTACTCTTTACGAGGCGTCTCCATACTTTTTATTTTATTTAGAGATAGTTTCATGTTGGCGAATTCAGGATATCTTCTAACTTTGTTAGCATACTTATCTGCAGAAGACTTATTTCCTCTCCCTCCAACCCACTTAATTCTGTAACTCTTTAACTCAGGGAATAAATCATAAAGCTCTCTTGTTAAAACAGTAGGTTTGAAATCAGCACATATTTTTATGGACTTAATTTCCTTAAGATACTTTTCGACACAAAGATATATCATTATTGAATGTATTCTCACATATGCGGTCTTTAACGGAATTCCTTTATCAAGATAATACTTCACTATTGCTTCAATCTTGGTGCTGGGCAGAAAGACAGAATATTTTGTTTTTTTATCCGAAGAGACCATAGCCATAGAAGATCCTTTGTGCCTTTTTTTATTTCCCGTTTTGTTCAACTGAGAAATTTGAAGGCTTATATCTATATTAGCTTCCATACATTAGAAAATTAATAATATTTTATAAAATTTGAGCTTTTTTGTTTTCCAAAGGAAAACAAAACCCCCCTCGCAAAGCGAGAAATTTTCTGGCCTAAAAGGCCTTTATTTTTATTTATAGAATATCTTCGATTATTTAGAATTAATTAAATACAAAAATTATTTCTTAAGTCTTTTCTGAATTTCTTTTAAGTCAACACATAAGACTTCTTTTCCATTAAATTCTTTAACTTTTTTACTAAAAGATTTTGCAAAAACAATCAAGATCTCTTTTCTATTGCCTTTATTCCAACCCACATTATTGGTTTTTTCATTCAATTTATTTAGGACTCTAGAAGCATCTACTTCATCTTTCCATTTACATTCTCCAAAAAGGATTTCTTTTTTATCCTCATTCACTCCTAAAAAGTCAATTTCATAATTATTTCTTCCACTTTCTCCAGCATATTTCCCCCACTGCCTTCCAAATTTATCGAACTCTTTTTCTTTAAAGAGTATTTTTGATTCAACAAGTTTCATAATAAATTTTTCAAATTTCTTACCAAGATAAGAATTAAAAATTTTCTCAAAATATTTCTCTAATTCATCATATCTCCCTTGCTCTATTAACGCCCTCTTTCGATCAATTATCAAAAACCAAAATGAAAGAAAATTATCCTCAAGCTCATATCTTCCTTCTCTTGACTTACGAGAATCATCTAAGATTGGAGTCACTTTTTTTATAAGATTAAAATCCTTTCTCAAAATTTCCAAATATTTTACAACCTCATTTTTTTTATTTCCAAAGAGACTAGAAATTTCATTTAATTTTGTTTTTCCCTCAGATATTGCAGAAAGAACAGTCATATATGTTTTAGAATCTTTCCCAAATTCTACAGAGAGAATAGCTTTTCCCTCGTTCTTTAATTGAGCATCTCTTCTAATTATTAATTTTTTTATATTCTCTATAGAAGATTTGTTTTTATCAAGAAACTCATAATAATAAGGCACACCTTCAAAAATAGACCAAATTCTAATAAATTCCTCTAATTTAAATTTTGTTTCTTTATATAAATCCACTATTTCCAAATTTCTAAGGGTTATTTCGTTAGTTCTTCTCCCATAAAGTGGAGACGCCGCATCGTTAAAGACTTTGTTCATAAGCGAATAACTAGAACCAGCAATAGCTATCTTAAGAAATTTGTTCCCTCTCTTTCTTTCATCAATTATCTTTTGAACTTCTCCATAAACAGACTTATCTATATTTAAGAAATTTTGAAATTCGTCAATAATAATTGTTTTATTCAAATTAAGTAAATAATTTAAGATATCTTTAAAATTCTTGAATTCTGGAAGATTATTTTCAGCACAAATTTCTCTACAAATCCATTCTAATGATTTGTCTGGCCAAATAAAGAGGTATGTTGCAGAAGGGAATGCTTTTCTCAAAAGCGATGTTTTCCCAACTCTCCTTCTTCCATTTACAACGAGGAAGAATCTATCTCCAAGATTTCTTATCTCTTCTAATTCTTTTTCTCTTCCGATAAACTTTATGTTTCCCATACATTATGTATTGTATACATACTATTTAAATTTTTCTCTAACAAATTTTAAATAGCCTATAGGAGTAATACTATTATGAGAAAAGAAATATTGCTAAGCTCTGTATTTGGCGATAACATTTTCACAAGAAATTCAATTTCTAGCCTCTTTGAAAAGATAAATTCTGCTAAAAACAAAGAATTTATTTTTAATTTTAAGGGCGTGAAGTTTATCTCTAGATCGTGTGCAGATGAGTACTTGAAACAGAAAGAAAAATCTTCTAAGAAAATTATAGAAGATAATATGTCAAAAGAAATATGTTTAATGTTTAGAAATGTAGAAAATCAATATAAGGACTTGGGACTCTCTATTTCTTTTGAAGTTTGTCCTGCAAAAGGATTAGTCTTTGCAAATTAATTTAATTATGTTGTTCTCTGGCCTAAAAGGCCTTTATTTTTAACAGAGGTATAGAAATATATTCTCTAATAATCCTTTTTATAGAAGATTTTTTAAAGATATTTTTCCTATAAAATTTATGAAAGAATCATTCTCATATGATCCGTTAGGAGATAGCATAATAATTTCAAATAGACTTGAAAATGAAAAGACAAAGAAGAACTTTATGTTTGGGAACCTTGTAATAAGTTTATCTAACTCTGGGAAAATTACTGGACTAGAAATAAAAGAATTTACTCATTTTCTTAAAGAATACGATTTGGATTCTTCAATAATCTCAAAACTAAAAAATACAAAACTAAACATCTCTACTCAGAGAGACATCCTCACATTAAAACTAGAATTAGAATCAAAAAACCTACGTAAATCGCTCCCAGTAACAAGACTCCCTTTACAAACCATCTCTTCCTAAATCTTTTAATGAAATTTTAATAAATAGTAATTGACGAAACCCCAATTAACTTAAAAATACAATGGAACTTTCAGATCAAACAAAAAAGAACCTTGAATTATCTAGGAAAGAGATTGAAAGAGGAGAATATTCTACACTAGAAGAAATAAAAAGAGAGTTGGAGATTATAGAATAATTTTATTTAAAATAATTAAAAATCTCATAGAAAAACCTTTTTATACCCTCGCTTTTTAATTTAAACATGAGAAAAATAA
>CAYVFP010000063.1:0-3345 GCA_964451055.1 Candidatus Woesearchaeota archaeon | reverse complement strand
AAAAAAGTCTATGTTGTTGTGAGAAAATAGTTCTTTGAATTTATACGCAAAGCCCTTTTTATCGAAAAATTTATAAACTGTAAAGTCATTTTTTGTTGATGATTAAGGATAAAAGGCTGAATTTATTTTTTATATTTATTTTAATTTGTCTTATGTTTTTGGGTCTTGCTTCTGCTGGTCTTTTTTCAGAATATTTTAGTAAAACTAAAAATTTGATTACAGGGGATTCAATCTCCCAACCTGTTTGTTCAGATACGGATTCTGGAACAAATTATTATAAAAAAGGGAGGGTAATTTTTTCGGGCACAGAATTAGAAGATTATTGTGTTCCTGACCAAGAAATTTTGGTTGAATTTTTTTGTACCGTAGACGGAGTTCCTTCTTCTGAAAGTTATACTTGTCCAAATGGCTGTTCTGATGGAAGATGTCTCTTAGAAGATTCCTCTGATGATTTAACTCCGAGAATAGCTTATATGTGGGGGAAAGTAAATCAATATTTTGATATTGAGGAAGGAGTTTGGAAAACAGACCCTGATGGGAGAAGCGGAGCAACAATTGATAAATTAACTTATTGTAAGAAATGGTATCCTGAGACTATTGAGGTTAAAGAATATGAAAAAGAAGATATCAAATTCCATAGTGCAAGAAATATTTTCGGGCGTTTTTTTGAAAAAACGAGTTATGAATGTGTCCAACCTAGAGATTCAGGAGGGGATTCAGAGGAAGATGAAGAAATTGAGGAGGAAGGCGATAAAGATTCTGAAGATGATTTAGAGGATTCTTCTTGTTTTTTTGAAAGTGTTTATCTTGGTAGTGGAGATGGGTTTTATAG
The DNA here is from genome assembly GCA_964451055.1 of Candidatus Woesearchaeota archaeon. Lineage (GTDB taxonomy): Archaea > Nanobdellota > Nanobdellia > Pacearchaeales > GW2011-AR1 > GW2011-AR1. The sequence goes on along the minus strand of CAYVFP010000063.1, from coordinate 2,513 downwards.
TGGATGTTCTCTGGATGATCGGGGAACTCCTTATTGTTGGGGAGATTGGCCTAAGGATGATGGCTCTGGAGAGTATACTGCTAGTGAAGAATTCTTCGAAAGACCAGTGAAATTAGGAACAGATGTGAAGTTTGATAAACTTTATTTAGGAGCAGGACGATGCACTTTTTCATGTGGCCTTACTTCTGATGGAACTCCTTATTGTTGGGGAGGTAGCGATTGTACTACTGGTTCCTCTGCTTATGATTATCCTCCTAGCCCTACAAAAGTAGAAACTTCTTTGAAATTTTCTCAACTCGCGGTTCCAGACACTGAGGGAGGAGTTTGTGGTATAACTAAAGATAAAAAAAAGGTATATTGTTGGGGTAATCCTTATTATAAAGATGGAACATCGGAACACATCCCTCTTGGCGAGAAATTAATTCCTCATGAAATAGATATGGATTATAAATATTCACATCTCAATGAGGATTCTGACTCTTCCTATAAAACAGATCTTTCTACTATAAGTTTTATTGATATTGTCGCAATAAATTCAGGATATTGTGCAGCATATACTGCAGTTCATTCTGCTTCTAGGGATTCTAATTCAAATTCTCCTCCTGATGTTTTGGTTGTTTGTTGGGGAGATAATAGCGATGGTGCGTTTAAAGGAGAGTTTGAGTATTCTCTTACTTTTGACTCTGAAAACAGAAAAGAGGATATGCTCCCTACTTTGGCACATGGTTATAGAGGAGATGTTCAAAAATATAATCTTTTCTCTAATCAAAAAGATACCATTATGGGATCGGATAGTGAATTTCGTTTTTCTGAAAGAAGAGATTATGATTTTACTAAAATTGGTAAGAATAGCTATCCTCAAGTTGATCTTAAAGGTATAGATTCAGTTTATTCTAGCCATAAAAAAATCTCTGGAGGTTTTGGTTTTTACTGCTTTGTTCCTTCTGGAAGTTTTAAAGAATCTTTTTATCTAGAAAATAACGAAGATAATCAGTTAATTTGTGTAGGAAAAGGAAATTTGGGTCAAATGGGGAATGGTCATCGAGGAAAGAATTATTATCAGTCTCTTGCTCATGATGTACAAGGGGTCGATTTTCCTTCTGGATTTAAACTAAAATCTTTTGATGTCCACGGAGATACTGCTTGTGCTACATCTAAAGAAGGGAATGTGTATTGTTGGGGATATGGGGCAAAAGTGGGAACAAGTTATTATGAAAAAGGAAAATCTACTCTTTCAGATTCTCCTGTAAAATTGATTTGTCCTGATAAATCTTCTAAAAAAGGCATTTATACAAAAGGAGGAATTGTCTCCAGTAACATTAATCCAGATTCTCCAAAATCTCCTTCAACTTCAGATCCTGTTTTAAAAAACACTCCTAGCTCAGATTCTACCCCAAGAATAGCTTATATGTGGGGGAAAGTAAATCAATATTTTGATATTGAGGAAGGAGTTTGGAAAACAGACCCTGATGGGAGAAGCGGAGCAACAATTGATAAATTAACTTATTGTAAGAAATGGTATCCTGAGACTATTGAGGTTAAAGAATATGAAAAAGAAGATATCAAATTCCATAGTGCAAGAAATATTTTCGGGCGTTTTTTTGAAAAAACGAGTTATGAATGTGTCCAACCTAGAGATTCAGATAATGAGGAAAACCCAGGCAATATTGATATAAAGAATAGAAGGCATAAGAAAGACTTTGAGGAATATAATAATCCTTTGCCAAAGGATGATGAAGAGGATCCTGAACAGGAACTAGATTCCACTCCAAGAATAGCTTATATGTGGGGGAAAGTAAATCAATATTTTGATATTGAGGAAGGAGTTTGGAAAACAGACCCTGATGGGAGAAGCGGAGCAACAATTGATAAATTAACTTATTGTAAGAAATGGTATCCTGAGACTATTGAGGTTAAAGAATATGAAAAAGAAGATATCAAATTCCATAGTGCAAGAAATATTTTCGGGCGTTTTTTTGAAAAAACGAGTTATGAATGTGTCCAACCTAGAGATTCAGGAGGGGATTCAGAGGAAGATGAAGAAATTGAGGAGGAAGGCGATAAAGATTCCTCTGATGATTTAACTCCGAGAATATCTTACTTTTATGGAAAAGTAAATCAACATTTTGATATTGAGGAGGGAGTTTGGAAAACAGACCCTGATGGGAGAAGCGGAGCAACAATTGATAAATTAACTTATTGTAAGAAATGGTATCCTGAGACTATTGAGGTTAAAGAATATGAAAAAGAAGATATCAAATTCCATAGTGCAAGAAATATTTTCGGGCGTTTTTTTGAAAAAACGAGTTATGAATGTGTCCAACCTAGAGATTCAGGAGGGGATTCAGAGGAAGATGAAGAAATTGAGGAGGAAGGCGATAAAGATTCCTCTGATGATTTAACTCCGAGAATATCTTACTTTTATGGAAAAGTAAATCAACATTTTGATATTGAGGAGGGAGTTTGGAAAACAGACCCTGATGGGAGAAGCGGAGCAACAATTGATAAATTAA
>CAYVFP010000062.1:0-3369 GCA_964451055.1 Candidatus Woesearchaeota archaeon | reverse complement strand
ACCCCCAAGAGTAACAAAGCAATCTTTATAAAAAAAGAATTTTTATACATACTATGGCAAGCGAAATTTGGACAGAAAAATACAGGCCAATAAAATACCCTGAATTGGCAGGACAAGAATCTATCGTAAAGCGTATTGAAGGATTAACAAAATCAATGAATATCCCTCATCTTCTTTTTGCGGGCCCTGCCGGAACAGGAAAATCAACACTCGCCTTAATCATTGTTAAAGAACTATTTGGAAAAGACTGGAAGGACAACTACCTTGAATTAAACGCTTCAGATGAAAGAGGGATTAATGTCGTTAGAGAAAAAGTAAAAAACTTCGCAAGAACAAAACCTCTAAACAACATTCCATTCAAAGTAATTTTTCTAGACGAAGCAGACGCACTAACTCCCGAAGCTCAGCAAGCACTAAGAAGAACTATGGAAAACTATTCTTCAAACTGTAGATTCATAATGTCTTGTAATTTTTCAAGCAAAATAATTGATCCGATTCAATCAAGATGTGCAATTTTTAGATTCAGGCTTCTTGAAAAAAAAGATGTTGAAAGAGTTTTAAAGAGAATTGCAAAAGAAGAAAACTTGGACTTAGATGATGAAGCAATATCTGAAATCTATGAAGGTAGCGAGGGAGATTGTAGAAGATCAATAAATGTTTTACAGTCAACAGCCTCGGTATCTCCAAAAATAAACAAAGAACTGGTATCAACAATAATCGCTGACTCAAAACCAAAAGACATCAAAGTTGTTTTAGACTATGCACTTTCAGGAGACTTCAAGGGAGCAAAAGACAAACTTCTAGATATTATGCTTAAAGAATCTATCTCAGGACAAGATGTAATAAAAGCAATACAAAAAGAAATTTGGAATTTAACTATCGAGCCAGAAATAAAAGTAAAACTAACTGAAAAAACAGGAGAAGTAGAATTCCGAATTACAGAAGGCTCTGATCCTTTCATACAACTTCAATCCCTTATAGCAAGTTTTGTCCTTGCTGGTTTAGGAAAAGATTAAAAAATTAAAATGGTCTTAACAACAAAAAGAAATTTCGAAAATAAATTAGAACAAAATTTAAACTTAATTAAGAGTATAGAAAAAATTTCTTTTGAGGAAAAAAATAAAACGGATATTAAAAACATCTCAGAAGCTAAACAAGCAATTAAAAAATCTGTCCAAGACTCAAAAGAATATCAGATTGGAATTATCCAATATCCTAGGATAAAAACTTCATTTTGGAAAAAACAAAATCTCTACGAATTTTCAAAAAGTCTCGATAACTTTTACAAACAAAAATACGAGCAACTTCAATCTAAAACTTTATAATCATGGAAAATTCGACAATAAATATCTTGTCAAAAAGAACAGCTCCAAAAGGAAGATTAAAATACAAGCCTCTTGATTGCAGTGCGGAATGTGCTTATTATAAAATCTCTAACAGGGAAGAATTATGTAAATACAACAACTCTTGGGCAAGGCTGCTCTCAAAAAGAGAGAACAAAAATTGCACTTACAAAAATAAAAAAACTTTAGCTAATAATTTAATAAAATGAAAATAATGATTTTATGTAGCAAACATTTTTACAAAGAAATTCCTAAAATCAGTGAATACTTAGAAGAAAAAGGCCATAAACTAAAAATGCCCAATTCTTATGAGGACCCCCTTATGGAAGAGAAAATGAAAAAACTAGGAAAAAAAGACCACATAAAATGGAAAGCCAAAATGTTAAGAAAAGACGAAGAGAACATCAAGCCTCAAGACGCAGTTCTAGTTTTAAACCATGAAAAAAAAGGCATCCCTAATTACATTGGTGGAGCAACATTCCTTGAAATTCACACAGCATGGAAATTAAACAAAAAAATATTTTTTTACAATCCTATTCCGAACTGCAGTTTTACAGATGAATTAAAAGCAATAAACCCAAAGATATTGAAAGGAGACTTATCAAAATTAAAATGAACTGGGTAGAAAAATACAGGCCAAAAAATCTTTCAGAAATAAAAGGCCAAGCTGAAGCAAAACAAAAAGCAATCTCCTTTTTCAACACTTTCCCGAAGAAAAAAAAGGCTTTACTTCTAAATGGCCCTCCAGGAATAGGAAAAACAACATTAGTTCTTGCAATAAAAAACGAATTTGATTTAGAAATATTTGAACTAAACGCTTCTGACTTTAGAAGCAAAAAACAACTCCAAGAAAAACTAAAACCCGTAATAGAACAATCCTCTTTATTCAAAAAAAGAAAATTAATCCTCGTGGATGAAGTTGACGGGATTCTTGGACTAGACAGAGGAGGAATTCCTGAATTAATAAGGCTAATCCAAGAAACAAAACACCCAATTCTCTGCACAGCCAACGACGCATGGGCAAGAAAACTAAATCCCTTACGAAAAGTCTCAGAACTTATAGAACTAAAAAACTTAAAACCGGAAGTAATAAAAGAAGTACTAACAGAAATCTCAAAAAAAGAAAAAGTAGAAATCACAGAGGAATTAATTGAAAAAATTTCCAAAGGCTCAAGAGGAGATTTAAGAGCTGCAATAAACGACCTCCAAGCAACAGCAAGCATGGAAAACCCTGAAGAATACATCATAGATGAGAGAAACAAGGAAACAGACATCTTCAATTCATTAAGAGAAATATTCCAAGACAAAGTCTCTTTGAGTATGCTAAGCACATTCGACAAAATAAACATGCCCATGGACGAGATAATTCTCTGGGTTGAAGAAAACATCCCAAAAGTCTACAAAGAAAAAGAGCTAGCAAAGGCGATACATAAATTAGTAAATGTTGACGTCTTTAGAGGAAGAATTTACAAGCAACAATACTGGCGTTTCATGGTTTACGAAAATGCGTTTCTTAGTTATGGAATCTCCGCTTCAAAGGAAAAAGAAAAAACCGGCTTCTATAAATACTCAAAACCAGAGAGAATTCTGAAAATCTGGCTTAATAACCAAAAACATGGAAAAAGAAAAACAATCTCTCAAAAATACGCAAGATTAACACATAACAGCACAAAAAAAATAATGTCTGAATGGAGAATAATAAAACAAATAATTAAATCAAACCCCCAAATTCAAAAACAACTAAAACTTGAAGAAGACGAAATAAAATATATCAACTATTAAATCACGCTAAAGTGGAATTCCTATAAATTCCTTCTCTGTTTGGAACAAGATAATTTCCAACGCCATATCTTATCGGATTTTTAAATTTATCAGAAGAAATATCTTTTTTCAAAGATTCTCTATAAAGAACTTCTCCTCTTGCAATATCACTTAATTCATTCATTCTTTTAACCTCCCTAATTTAATTCTCTCATTCAAGGTTTTCCAATTTAAATATTTTCTCGTGTTATAAAGTAGCTTAGAA
>CAYVFP010000061.1:0-3387 GCA_964451055.1 Candidatus Woesearchaeota archaeon | reverse complement strand
AAATCCTTGAAGCAGAGTTTAATAATTTAGTAAACCATCATTTTCATAAAATATCCGAAGAAGTTATCGAAGATAAGGGGTTGCCTTTGATGAAGGATGTTTTCCCCAGATGGAAAAAGTGGTTAAATGAAGAAATAAAAAGAATATAAAATTTTATAAAGATTGGTTGTTTTTTTCTCTGATGGTAAAAAAGAGGAATTTATTTTTTGTTTTTATTTTTCTAATGATAATTTTAATTTTAAATTTCACTTCTGCGGGATTTTTTTCTGATTCTTTAAATAAAGCAAAAGGATTAATTACAGGGAATGTTGTTAGCGGATGTTCTTCTAATTCAGAGTGTTCTACTGGAGAGGTTTGTGCTTTTGGAAATTGTGTAGAAACAGGAAAGTGTTTTGACACTGATGCTGATGAGGGAGAAAACTCTATTTACGTAGAAGGTTCAGTTATCGAAGCTCAATCAAAATATTTTAAAACAAAATCTCCAGACATTTGTACCTTTAATAATTTGAGAGAAAGGACTTGTGAAAATGGTGTAAAAAAAGATGTTTATCATTACTGCGAGTATGGTTGTGCGGATGGCGAAGCTAGATGTTATACTTATGAAGAATGTTTAGAAGACCAAAATTGTGCAAATCAATTAAAATATTGTGTTGAAGAGGATGATGGTTATGATTTATATTCCAAATCAAATATAAAATTTGTTTTTCCTTTTCATTCTGATGGTCCAAAAACTACTTCTTCTGGTGCTTTAAAAGATAACTGTGTACATTATGCTTCTGGAGAAATGAAGCTTAGTGAAGCTGCTTGTAGAGGCAATACAAAGTATATTGAAGGAGAGACAGAGGTGAAAGATGTTGTCACCTTTCTGCCCAATCCCTCGAAAAAGAAATATTTTGATTGTCCTTCTGGAGAGATTTGTGAAAATGGGCTTTGCGTAGACAAACCTTCTTGTACTCCTGATTGCGGGGATGTGGGGAGTACAGCTTGTGATGAAAATGGAGATATCTTGGTTTGTGGTTTCTTTGATTCAGATCCATGTTTGGATTTAAAATATAAAGAAGCTTGTAATGGAGATTGTAAAGATGGGATTTGTTTTGAGAAAAAAAGAGAAGTTACTATTGTTGAGCCCCCAAAAAGAGTAGATAATGATGGTCCTGGGGCAAACTTAACCGACGAAGAGAAAAATGCTTGGAGGTATCCCTCAGAATATCTTCCAGACAATAAGCCAGATTTTGATTCTGCAAAAAAAATCGGAAGAGGGAGCCATCTTCAGGCAGCGATTACCTCTGATTTAAATTCTTCGACGGATCATTGGAGGTATAAAGTACATTCTCGCTTTGGTAAGGCAAACTATTATGTTTATAGAAATGTCTTTTTTAATGGATATGAATCGGATTTGAAATTGGAAAGGCTTTTTAATGAACCCTATAATGACTTGTATATCCATTTGGACTCAATGAGTGGGCATGCTAAACTCTCTCTTTCAAGTTACAAGCCCTTAAAGGAGAGAGGGATTCTTGCTGAAGGAAGAAATAATTTAAGAGTTTATTTTGTTGATCCTTCTAGTAAAGAAGTTTTTTATGGTGATATGATTTTTTATTTTGATTCTTCGGGAGTAGATTTAGGACATAGGGGTTGTGTTGATAGCGATGGAGACGATCTCTTCACCAAAGGATATGCCGAAGGAGGAGGAATTTTTATGGAAGATTCGTGTGATGGAGAAAAAGCAGTTAGAGAAAGTACTTGTGTTTCAGAAAACAGGGCAGGCTATGATCTTGTTTTTTGTAGGCTTGGATGTGATGAAGGAGTTTGTAGGAAGGAGTGTGAGGGGGAAAAGGGTTGCGATTACATATCTCCTATTTGTCATGATAGTGATGGCTTAGATCCAAACACTAAAGGCTATGTGCAAGGAACCGCCTTTGATTCAACTGGAGATGGGATTAAGTGGGATAAATGTCATTATAGTGGTTCTGCAGTTTTAGAGAGAAGCTGTGGCTCGGGGGCAAATATCGACTATACTACAATAAAGATAGAATGTGATTATGGGTGTGAGGACGGGGCTTGTTTGCCTCGACCGTCGTCAGAACAGGATAAAAGAAATGTTAAATCTGCTAGCATTCCTCAAGAAGAAACTCCTGTTTCTTCTCCAGACTCAGAGTTAAATTTATTTTCTGAAGATGAATTAAAACATATGATTGCTTATTCTTCAGGTAAAGTTAATCAACATTTAGAAGATGGAGAGTGGAAGACAGACCCAGATGGAACAAGTGGTGCAACAATAAATAAACTTACTTACTGTAAGAAATTTTATCCAGATACAGTTTCTGTGGAAGAACATGAAAAAGAAAGGATAGAATTTTATGGGCTGAAGAATACTAATCCTTCTGTTCAGGAAGTAATGACTTTTGTTTGTGTTCAGTCTGATTATGAAGATGAAAATGAAACAGAAGAGTTCTTAGAGAATAACCTTAGCACTCAAAACGATTCGGAGGATTTTATTGTTTGTTCGGACTCGGAGGGAGAAGTTAATTATTATTCTAAAGGTGTTGTTGAATATAATGGTAACTATAAAATAGAAGATGTTTGTATTTCGGGAACAAATACTCTTTTCGAATATTCTTGCTCAAATGAAGGAAAACTTTTTTCAGAGAGATACGAATGTGAGTTTGGCTGCGAAGAAGGAGAAGGGAGATGTTTTGAAGAACCACAAGAGAATAATTCTTCAAATTCCTTAAAGAGATTACTTGGCCAGGACTCTTCGTGTTCAGATTTAGATGGAGAAGTTTGTAATAGCAATGAAGTTTGTGCGGGCGAAGTAAGAAAAGGAATAAGAGGACTTAGAGAGGGAGAAGTTTGTTGTGTTTTTGGAGAATGTGAAGACGATTCCGAATCTGAAGAAAATGTTTGCGAAGGGTGTTTATTCGAGAGAGATTGTTATTCAGAGGGATTTGTTTTAAAAGAATTTTACTGTAGTTCTGAGAAAAACGACTTCGTAGAAAGAAGAGATAATGGAAATTCTTGTGAGGATTCTTTTGAGTGCTTATCTGGATTTTGTGAAGGAGGAAAATGTGTTCCTTCTGTAAATGTTTCAATGGAATCAGATTGCTCTTCTGGTTGTTTTTTAGAAGGAAAATGTTATAACGTTGGAGTAATCGTTGATCAGAAATATTGCTCCGAGAACTTAGAATTTATGCCCCAAAAAAGAGAAGGTTCTGTCTGCACAAACAACCATGAATGTTCTTCTAGTGTTTGTTTTGATAACGAATGCGTTTCTCTTAATTTCTTTCAGAAGCTTTTGGCTTGGTTGAGAGGTGGAATTTAATCAAGTTAAATTTATTAATGAAATTCTCTTTGTATTTTTAAATTATTAATAATTTGAGGTGATGA
>CAYVFP010000060.1:0-3414 GCA_964451055.1 Candidatus Woesearchaeota archaeon | reverse complement strand
TTATTAAATTTTCTTGTTATCCTTTTATATAATTCTTTGAAGATATTTCTTTGAGAATAATTTTTAGATTTAATGTCCTTAGGGGAGAAGCTTTGTTTTTTACCTGATAGTTTTTCTATAGCCGAAGATAATTCTTCTGCATCAGAATCCATTTCATAATTGCTTAATTCCGAATAAATGTCGGATTCAAAATTCGAATCCAGATTTTTTGGCATAAAGAATAGAGTAAATAATTAGTTATAAAATTATCTTCTGTAAAAGAAGTTTCTAAATTTCTGAAAGTAATTTTTATTTTTTGAAGTTACTCCTATTTCTGCTCCTACAACTTGGTGCATTAATTCTGCTATTTCTGCTTGGGTTTTATGTTCTTCTTCATTGTATTTGTCCGAATTAAGATATTCTCTAATTCCATCTTCAATTTTATTCAGCTCTGGATCTGGTTTAGCTCTTTTCATAATATCCTCTAGACTTTCATTCATATCAAAATCAACTTTTACTTTGATGTTTTTTGTCATGTTTTTTCAAAAGGTTTTTTGGTTTAAATTAATTATTGTTTTACAGGCTGCATTACAAATTCTGGCCTTGCAAAGATTTCAGGCTCTAGAGTTACTTTGTAAACTCCGATAAATTTGTCTTTGTTGAAAATTGAAATTAATTTTCCTTTTTCTAATTTTAATTTTTCAAAATTAACAACTTCTGAATTTCTTATTGGCTTTCCGGAATATATTATCTTTAAGTTTTTTGAAGATACCTGAACTTCAGGGCAAACCTCTGCCACGATTTCTGCAGGAATTAAAATTTTTCTTAGAGAGGTATCATTGCCCTGTTTGTATTCCTCGACAGCTTTTTCAAATTCATAAAGAGTTACGCTTGGATAAATTTTGTTATTTTCGGAGAATATTCCTGCTTGTTCACGACGTAGTTCTAACATGTGTGCAGAAGTTCCAAGGTCACGTCCTAAATCATCAATTAATTTTCTTATATATGTTCCACCTTGAACTTTTGTTTCAAATAAAAAGTCGTTTTCTTCTTGTTCAATAATTTTGAAATAATAAATTTCTCGTTCACGTTCCTGTCGTTTAACTCGGGATTTTAAAGGAGGGGTTTGTTTTATTTTTCCTAGGAACTTTTCATTTATTGTTTTTTCAACTTTTTCTAATTCTACTTTTTCGTGGAAACGGGCTATTCCAACATATGTTTTATCTTCGCCAAGAAAAAAACCTGAAAGCTTGCAGGCACGGTTTAAGGCTACGGGTAGAACTCCGGTTACTTTTGGGTCTAGAGTTCCGAAGTGAGAAGTTTTTCTAAGATTTAGAGAACGTTTTACAAAATTTGAAACATTAAAACTTGTAGGACCTGAAGATTTGTCTATATTAATTATTGAAAATTCTAAGAGTTCTTCTGTAGACTTTTTTTGTTTTATTTCTTTTAGATTTATTTTCATAATTAAAAATTAGAATTAATGGTTAAATCTCCTCTTCCCTGTAAAGTTTGAGCATTATAATTATGCCAAAGATTTACTGCAACTTGAAGAGAAATTGAATGGTTTTGTAAGACTTTGTTTATGTTTTTTAAAGTGGCTTTTTTCCCTCTTTCATGGGCTTCCAAAGTTGTTTTCCCTTTCAAAATTGTATGAGGAATTAAATTTGATGGTTCTAAAAATAACTTTCCTATTTTATCTCTCATCGGAACATGAGCATTTTTCTCTGAAAGTTGAAATTTGAATGGCTCTTCATAACCAATAAATGACCCTCCTCCTTTCACTAATTTCTTGCCTAGGATTTTCGCAGAACTGCAAGATCTACAATAACAAATTCTTTTTCCAAAGATTTCAAAATTTTTATTTAAGGACAAAATTAATTCATCATTATTTCCAAAAACCTGAGAATCATTACCATGACCGTTAAGAAAAACAAAGGAGGGGTTTAGTTTAATTAGAGATTTTCTAAAAAGTACTGAATTTGCTTTATCTGCATCTAGGCTAACGAATCTTAATCCTTTTTCAAAAGCAAATTCCTTAATCTCTTTAGTATAATCAAAAAAAGCTTTTGTCACAGTATCATAATCTGGACAAGTTAATAAAAATCCCTCTTTCATTTTAAATTGTATTTAGCGCTTTGGTAAAGGTTCCATTAGCAACTGCCTTTAAGAAATTCATTTGAGATTTGATTACCGAAAGTCCTACCTCATCCCCTGATTTTACATGAGAGATTAATTCTTCTTTTGAATAATTCTCTCCGTTTCCTACGAATAATTTTAAATCGTCTGGAAGTTGAGAGTCTATTCTTTCAATCACTAAATCTATAATATCTTGAGAATATTTTTTGTTCATTCTAAGAGACCTATTTCATTTAATTTTTTTAAAAGTTCCTCTCCTAAAGGAGTTTTGTTTTTTACTTCATAATAAACAGTATCCCATGAATAAGGTTTTTTATTGAGGATTACTATAGTATCTCTCCTTAAATTTTCAGGAACATTTGTATAAGATTGAATAAATTTAGCTTTTAATTTTTCCATAATTAAATAGAGTTAATTTGGTTTAAATAATTATTGAAAATTCTAAGAGTTCTTCTGTAGACTTTTTTTGTTTTATTTCTTTTAGATTGATTGTCATGAAGAAAAAAGTCTCTATTAATATATAAGATTAACTTAGAGGGCTGTTATTTTTTGGAGTTTATTTCCTGATTATCTATATTGTTTTAAAGGGGTTTGAATATAGTTTAGTATTGGTTTTACTTTTAACAGAATCTTGTTTAGCAAGAATTGATATTGTTGAAAGGAGGTTTATAATAATATGAAAAAAATATTTGTGTTTACAATAATGTTATTTGCGGTCGTAGGATTTTCAGGTTTTGCTTTAGCTGGAAACGGAAATTCTCCAAATGTTCTTAATGAACATAAAAAAATTACTGGAGATGTTAATTGGACATCTGCTAATGGATTGGAAAATTTGAGATCGGTCTTTAGTGTTCATGTTAATGCGCCTGGAAAAGAATCTATAAGAGGGACTGTAACTCTTTATCATCCAGATGGAGGAATGAGAGTTCTTGATGTTGACAATGCAATGGTTTCTGGAAGTGAGGCATGGATTGTTGGAGAAATAGTTTATGCTGATGGAGAATTCTCTGGACAAGAAGGAGAAAGAGCTATTCATTGGGTAAATGATATAAGTACTCCTGGAATGAATGGAGATCTTATCGGTGCATGGAAAGGAAATCATGACAACAAAATAGGAACTTGGAATGGTGGAGGGACAGTAACCTCTGGAAACCTTATGGTTCATTAAGTTTCTAATCTTTCAAATTTTTATTTTTTAATTTTTTAATTTTTATTTCTCATAAATTTTATATGAAACTAGTTTAGTGTGCTGCAAATTTTTTCAGTTCATTTTGCGGGACTTGGAAGGGGTTTTAA
>CAYVFP010000059.1:0-3739 GCA_964451055.1 Candidatus Woesearchaeota archaeon | reverse complement strand
GTTCTTTGAATCTCCTTTTGATATAAGAAGTTGGTTCTTTGAATCTCCTTTTGATTTTATAAACTTCTAGCAACCCAATTTCTTCTAAGCACTTCCAATGAAATTGATAGAACTCCAGACTCTTAACTTTCTACAATCTAGTGAAAAATTAAACCTCTCCGTATTTTCCGAAAGGATAGATTTTTTCTTTTCCAACGACGAATGTTTCGAATGATTTTAGATTTTTATTTGGAACTATTTGGGCCCAAGATTTGCTTGGGCTGTAAGAACTTATTTCGTTAATTTCTGAACCTTCAATTATTGGAAAAAAACTAGGTACAACAATAATTTTTTTTGAATTATACTTTCCAATTAAGAAGCATTTGTATTTTTCCTTTTTTATCCCTTTTTTATCTTTTATTATTATTGCCGGGTGGATGTGGCTTGTTACTATATATTTGATTTCTTTATTTTCAAAAAGTTCCTTGGAAGGCTTATCTCCGTGAGTGAAGGCTAAAGAATAATCTTCAGAAATATAATTTTCTTTTAATTCGTAATTTTTTAGAGTAAATGTGTCATGGTTTCCTTTTATCAAGATGATGTCTTTTTTTGAGAGAAATTTTTCTAGGAATTTTATGAAGTTTCGTATGTCAAAAATTTCTGATTTCTCGAATGCAAAATGGTGTTTTATGTCTCCTAATAAAATTATTTTTTTTAGAGAATATAGGACTTTTATTTTTTTTATAATTATTTCTAATTCGGACTTAGTTTCTTCGAGCTGATCAAAGTTTAGAGAGATGCCTTGGTTTTTTAGCATTTTATCATAACCTAAATGCAAATCTCCTATCGCAAGAATTCCTTCTTTTGGGAAGAAAATTGTTTTTGAGATTAATTTGAATTTTTTTTCGCTTGTTGTTTTACTTTTTTTCATCTTCCTTTTTTACATTTAATTTATAATCATATTTATCTAGAAATTCCTCATAATCAAATTCATAAAGTTTTTTTCCTGGTTTTTTCTTTATTTCGTCCTCATAAACTTTGTGCATTCTTCTAAGGAATTCTTGCTTGTCTTCCATTTTCATTAAATCCATATGTCCTTGTAATATTAAGTTTAGGGCAAAGGGTGAGGGTATTTTTGTTGAATGGTAATTTATTTTTACTTCTCCTGATTGAATCCATTCTAAAACTTGTTTTGTTTTTTCTAAGTCCATTAAATCCTCTAAAACTTCACGCTTTGCTTCTTTTAGTATTGGAAACTCTTCAGAGATTTTTTTAACACTGTGAATAAGGAAGTGAGATTTCATGTGTTGTTTTTTTACAGATTTTGTTTGGCCTTTATAGCTTCTAAGAATCATTAAACCTCTTGTTGCACAATGCCTGAATTTTCTTGTTAGGACGTCTGTTTTTTCTATTGCTTCTTTTAAGATTTTTTCTACGTTTTTTGAATTTAGTTCTTCAAATGCTTTTTCTATGTTCCAGTTTTCGGAGCTAAGATAAAATCCCCTATCAGAGATTCCAATTTCTACATCTCTCTTGCCCGAATCTTTTTCATTTCCTAAGAGATAAGCCAAAGCACGAGAGAGGGCGTCGTTTACTCTTCGGCCATACATCGAATTTACTAAGATGAATTTCTTATCATCTCTTTCGTCGATGTATTTTTCAATAGTGATTGTATTTACGTCTGGAATTTCTGAAAAATGGTGTTGTTGATGGAAGTAAGTGTAAATTTCTTCTGAAACGTCCCTAGAGGTATATGTGTACTTTCTTATGAATTGTTTTATTTTTGCTTTTGACACTCCTTTTTCAAAGAGTTTTTTTATTTCTTTTCTGAAATTTGAAATTTCTAAGGCGGAATCGAAGCTTAAAGGAAGAGTTTCTGAAAACCATGAAGGAATTGTTGGAGATTTTGTGGGGGCTGGCCGAACATACAAATTCATTCCCCTCGAATAAGCGTATGAATACTTGTTTCCTCCGAGGACAAAAATATCTCCTTTGTGCATTCGGTTCATGAAAGACTCATCTATTACTCCTACCTTTGTTCCATCAGATAGTTTTACTGTCACGAAAGATTCTTCAGGGATTGTTCCGAGATTTGTAAGATAGAGGACACGTGCAAGCTTTCCTCTTTTTCCAACTTGTTTCGTCTCAGGATCGTACCAAAGTTTTGCATAAACTCTATCTTTTTCTAAGTCATATTCTCCTGAGAGGTAGCTTATTACTGAGAGAAAATCTTCTCTTGTGAGGCTTTGATAACAATAACTTTTTCTTAAGAGTTTTAGTAATTCGTCTAAATTCCAGGGATTATTTATAGCCATTCCAAAGAGAGTTTGAGATAAAACATCAAGAGCGTTTTGAGGAAAATGGATTTTGTCAATTTTTCCTTCATACATTTCTTTTTGTATTACAGAGCATTCAACTAGATCATCTCTGTCTGAGACAATGAATCTTCCTTTAGCTGTTTCATGAAGTTTGTGCCCTGCCCTTCCTACACGTTGCAATGCTCTCGAGGATGCTTTTGGACTCCCCATTAAAATTACTAAATCTATAAAACCAATGTCAATTCCTAATTCTAGAGATGTTGAACAGACAACTAGTTTTAGTTTCCCTGAACGAAGATTTTCTTCAATTTCAAATCTGTGGCCCTTACTTAGAGAAGAGTGGTGTGCGGCAATGTTCTCGTCGGTGTAGTCTGTAGGAAATTTGTCTTTGAAATAATTTACGACACGTTCTGTTGCAGACCTTGTATTTGTAAAAATAAGAGTTGTTTTGTGCTCTTTTACTAATTCGTGCATTTTTTGATATAGTTTTAGATGAGGTGCTTTCGATTCTAGTAAGTTTTTTGTTGGGATTAAGACATCTAAGTCTAGTTTTTTGTTTGATTTTACTTTTGCAATTTTGACTTTTCTACTTCGAGAAATCCCCACAAGGAATTTTGCAACTTCTTCTAGAGGTTCGACTGTTGCGCTTAGCCCTATCTTTGTAGGGATTTTTGATTTAGCTTTTATTACGAGATCATTTAATCTTTCTAAACTTAAGCTCAAGAAAACTCCTCTTTTGTTTCCTACTGAATGGATTTCGTCTACAACAACATATTCTACTTTTTTGAAAGCCTCAACGAATTTTTTTGTCGTTAGAACAATTGCTAAAGATTCAGGAGTGGTTATTAAAATATGTGGAGGGTTTCTTGCCATTTTGGCTTTTTCGTTGGCAGTAGTGTCTCCAGTTCGAATCGCAACTCTTATTTCTTGTAAATCTATCCCTTTTGCTTTTGCAAGTTCATTTATTTCTTCAAGAGGCTCAATAAGATTTTTGTGGATGTCGTTGTTAAGGGCCTTTAATGGCGAGACGTAAATTGAATAGACTCTTTTTTCTAGTTGATTTTTTTCAGAAAGAGTTACTAGATTATTTAGAATAGAAAGAAAGGCTGTGAGGGTTTTCCCTCCTCCTGTTGGTGCAGAGATTAGGATGTCTTCTTTTTTATGTACTGCCGGAACTCCGAATTTTTGAGCGTCGGAAAAGTCTTTGAATTTTGTGAAAAACCATTCTCGAATAAGTGGATGAAGCATTTTCTTAATTTCTGTTTTGTTTGATTGTTTTGCTATAGTTGTTTTAGTCATTAAAAACCTCCTGCGGGTTTTTGATTCCAGCGTCCAGAGTTTCTTTTTTACACTCCGAAGGAAACTCGTAAAAACCAGTAATCTATGAATTAGAATACAAATGAAATAATTTTCATAGAACTGTTATACTAAAAAAATTGAGG
>CAYVFP010000058.1:1581-3762 GCA_964451055.1 Candidatus Woesearchaeota archaeon | reverse complement strand
GCACCTCTAATACAAAAACATAGTTTATTTTCTTTATAAATATTTCCAAATTCAGATCTTATACAAAACGGAGAATTCTAAATCGTTATCTTTTCTAGAGAAGGTTTTTTTCTTTTCAAGATAGAAATACTTTTCTTCATTTTCTTCAACAAAACCCAAACTAGACTTTATTTTAGAATCAGGGACCTCTTTTGATTTAAAGAATTCGTACTGGTTAATTTTGTGATTTAACTCTGAAAGTTTTTCTATCCCTACAAAAGAATTGCTCATCATAGTGTCTGACTTAATGAATGTAAAGAGAGCGAGAACGCATAATGCAAAAATCCCCATTACCAGCAAGGTAATTGGAACACTTGCTTTTTTTTCTCTAATAAACTTTTCAAAAATCAATTTAAAACCCTCCTTAGTTCTTTTTGACTTTCATCAAAATCATAACTCTTATTCTCAAAATATTCTTTTATATCTGCCTTTATATCCGAATCTTCTGTATTAAAATAACTATAAATTGACTTTTGAAAATGAGAATTAAAAACATATTTATCTGCATTAAAAAAAAGACCATTTCTATACGAAACAACCTCTTTGGTTCCTCCCAGAAGAGATGCGCCCAAGACAAAAAACATTAAAATTACAAAAATAATCACAGTTGCAACTATCCAAGAAATTGTTTCACCAGTTTGCCCTCGCTTGTTTAGTCTAAATGTTTTCATCTGTTTTTCCCGTTGCAGCAACTATTTCCACAAAATAAGATTTTCCTTCTGGAGAAACTGCATAAAAATCTTTAATTGAACATTGAGCAAATTCATTGTATTTTTCTTCTGCGAAACAATCTTCTTCATAATTTAAATTTCCAACTGCAAAATCAAAAAAAGGATTAATCTTTCTTGAATCTCTATAAAATGAAACTCTCACAAAATATTCTGCTGGGTCCCATTCTTGACGCGTATCAAAAGTTAAAGAACAAATATCCAAAAAATTATCTCTAAAAGATTCCTTAAACTTATCTCCTAGGCCCAAAACCAAAGGATTCATTTTTCCCCCAAGATAAATGCAATCTCCAACTTTATCTGCAAGAATGCTTGATTCTATTTCCCGAACATCATAAGGCGAATTATAGAACGAACTAACCATAATAAAAATTCCTCCTGCGACTAAAGTCAGAATTACAAACCAATAAACAGAAATCAACTTCTCTCCTTTTTTATTTGAAAAATTATTGAGTAACATTTTCTCCTCTCTTTTTATCAATAGTTATTTTATACATTCCATCATATTCTCCAGTTACATTATCTTCTCCCGGAAACAATCCAACATCAACATCGTTAAAAAAAGAATATTCTTCTCCCCCCTTAGAGGAAAGTTGAACCACAACAAAGTTATCTTCTACACGAACAGCGTTTTCAAAAGGATACTCTTCTCTTTCTGTAACTTTTAATGCTTTTTCCATATTAAATGTGATAATACTTCCTGGCTTTGCTGAATCAATCATAAGTGCTATTTGTTTTGAATAACTCTCCTCGAGAAATGCTGCTCCAGAGCTTTGTTTAATCAAAAATGCAACCATGATTGCAAGAAACATAAGATTAAGCAAAATAAAAATTATATTCTGTACCAAAAGCTCACCTCTTTTATTTCCTCTTCCAACCATACTAAATCTAGAAAAAAAGAATTAATAAATATAACCCCTAAGACAAAGAAACCATGTTCTTACATCCCAAATCATCATAGTTTTTTGAGTTGGCTTCAATCAACCAAGGAAGAAGAAACTTGTTTCCAGACTCAGAACTTCTAGCAACAGGAGCCAAGATTGTTCCTCCTACAACCCCTCCTGCAGCAACAGTAGCAACCAACGCCCCTGCGGCAGGAGCTCCACTGCCAAAACTGACAACGCTGACAAATGTTGCAAGAGCACCAATTCCTACCCATGTCCATGTACTAGTAGAGCTTGCAATCCCCATGAGAACAAAATAATCTTTATCAAGTTGAACTTTACCTAAATTAGCCAAATCTGGAAAAACTTCATCATACTTATTTGTTCCATACAAATACTGAGAATAAGTCTGAACTTCAGATTTTTGAGTATTTGCCATATAGTTCCAAAGGTTTATTTTCTCAAAACTTCCAGATTCAAAAATCTCTGTTTTCACAGAATCATCAAATGCAACCTGTGCACAAATTGAA
>CAYVFP010000058.1:0-1481 GCA_964451055.1 Candidatus Woesearchaeota archaeon | reverse complement strand
TTCAAAAATCTCTGTTTTCACAGAATCATCAAATGCAACCTGTGCACAAATTGAACAATAAAGTCCTGGAAAAACGTCCTTCCCCACATAATTCAAATTCCCTTCTCCAAACATCCACCAGCAATCGGCAAGTTCATCTGCTAAAACTTGATAAACCTCTTCTTCAGATTCAACCTCGTATTCCTTAGGATTGGTCATCTTTTCACAACTACCATCTGCAGTGATACAGACATATTGTCTTTGGCAATTCAAAGGGATATTTTCTCCCCCCGCAGGAGCATTTGCCCTCATAACAACAGAATTATGACAAACTTCTTTCTCGCTCTCCTCTCCCAAATTAAGCTTAGAAAAAAAGAACAGAATAACTGCAAAGCTAGCAATCAAGACAATCAAGATTACAATCTGCTGTGTCGTCATTTCTGCTCTTTTTTTCATTATATCACCCCAATTTTACCCAGAAGAACATAAAGTCCTCCAGATAAAACTATGAAAAGTGCAATCCAAATCATATACTTAACCATTTCGTCAAGATTCATATCTCCTTCACCTCTATTCCTGAATTAATTTCTTTTATAGAAATACTTGTCTTCCCACCTTTTTCGATTTTTATTTCTTCGGATTTAACAAGATCATTGATTACCTCGCAACTTCCATCATCACTACACTCTTTAATTTGCCTATCAAAAGTATCTCCAAAGTTCTTAGCATCGCACAAACACAAACAACTTGCTCCCGCACATTGATTAGGCTTTTTATCTTGTCCAACAAACGAAAAGAAAGCCCATCCTGAAGGGGTCAACCCATGCAAAGAACCAACAAAACTAGAATTAGATTCTACCTCGGATAAAACTTCTCTAAATTTCTCCATAGTAGCCTCCGCTGCTTTTTCTTCTTGTTTCGCGACGCCATTATAATATAAAGAATAAAGTAAAAATGCCAAAAGCCCAATAGAAATAACAGACAAAACAATCTTCAAAGTTTCGCTTGCAAGCAACATTCCTTTCTTATTTCTTATCATTTTAAAAATTTATCAAAGATAAAACAAATTTAGTTGAATTCTCTGGAACAAGATTGTTAAAAAAATCTATTATCTTCCCCTTAAAAACAAAATAAGCCCCACCTACGACTGCTACAAAAACAATAATCCCGAGAATTATTTTTATTAACTGATTAACTGAAAGCTCTGCCATTTAAATCTTAAACATCCCTTTAATTTTATCGATAAGGCTAATTCCTTTTTCCTTAAGAACAAAAACTGTCAAAAGTAAAATAACGAGTATCGCAACTGCGATCAAGATCCATGGAAGCGCCTCTGAAATAATTCCCTTTTTTTCAACAAAAAAATCATGAACTCTTTTTATCATTAAAAAATAAACAAAAGCAATTTTATAAAACTATCTTCGACAAATCACCCTATCCTAAACCCGAAAGAACCACCACACTCAAAACAAACAACACAACTGTTGCAATCATTGAAGTAA
>CAYVFP010000057.1:0-3770 GCA_964451055.1 Candidatus Woesearchaeota archaeon | reverse complement strand
TATGAATAAATTTGCTGAGATTGAGAAAGAAGCGAGAAAAATTTGGGAAAATCATTCTGCTGAGATTAAAGAAGCTGTGCAAGACAATCAAGAGAAGCCTCTTTTTAGTTTCTTGGAAGGACCTCCTACGGCCAATGCTCCCCCGGGATTGCATCATTTAGAGGCTCGAACTTTTAAAGATATTGTTTGCAAATTTAAATTCATGAAAGGATTCTCTGTTCCTAGAAAAGGAGGATGGGATTGTCATGGCCTTCCTGTCGAAGTTCAAGTTGAAAAGAAATTAAAACTTCCTTCAAAGAAAGAGGTAGAGGATTATGGGGTTAAAAATTTTACAGAGCAATGTAGAAAAGATGTTTTTTCAAATATAGATGATTGGAACATTTCCACAGAAGAACTAGGTTATTGGGTAGATTTGGAAAATCCATATAGGACTTTGGATAATAATTATGTTGAATCTGTTTGGTGGAGTTTAAAAGAGCTCTACAATAAGAACCTATTGTATGAGGGATATAAGGTTGTGCCTTTTTGTCCTCGGTGTGGTACTCCCTTAAGCAGCCATGAAGTTGCTCAAGGATATAAAGATGTTAAAGAGGATTCTGTCTATATTGCATTTAAGTTAAAAGATAAAGAAGAGTATATTCTTGCTTGGACAACAACGCCTTGGACTTTGCCTGGAAATGTTGCACTCGCTGTTGGCCCTAAAATAGATTATGTTAAGATTCAACTTGAAGATGGAGACAAGCTAATACTTGGAAAAGAAAAATTGAATTTAATTAAAGGAAAATATAAAATAATCGAAGAAGTAAAGGGCAAAGATTTGATTGGAATTGAATACGATCCCCTTTACGAAATTAAAGAAACACAAAATGAAAATTCTCATAAAGTTATTGGGGCCGATTTTGTTACAACTGAAGACGGTACGGGTGTTGTTCACACTGCGGTGATGTACGGAGAGGATGATTATCTTGTTGGTAAAGCAGCAGGGTTACCTGAGGTTCACACTGTTGGTCAAGATGGGAAGTTTCTGGATATTGTTCCCGAATTTCTAAGAGGAAGGTTTGTCAAAGAGGCAGAGAAAGACATTATCTCTGATTTAAAGAAAAGACATTTAATGTTTAAGGTTGAAAAATTTGAACATAGTTACCCTTTTTGTTGGAGGTGTGATAGTCCTTTATTATATTATGGAATTGATTCTTGGTTTGTTAAAGTTACCGATATAAGAGATAAAATTATTAAAAACAATGAAAAAATAAATTGGATTCCTAAACATATTAAGGAAGGAAGATTTGGTAATTGGCTTGATGGTACTAAAGACTGGTCTCTTTCAAGATTCAAATTCTGGGGAACTCCTCTACCTATTTGGAAATGTTCTTGCGGAAAGGAAAAAATTATTGGAAGCGTGGAAGAACTTAAAAAAGAAGCCACAAAGATTCCAGAAGGGGAGATTGATTTGCATCGGCCTTTTGTTGATGAGGTTAAAATTAGATGCGAGTGTGAAAAAGAAATGAGTCGGGTTAAAGACGTGATTGATTGTTGGTATGATTCTGGTTCAGCTTCATTTGCACAATTCCATTATCCTTTTGAAAACAAAGAAAGATTTGAAAAAAGATTTCCTTATGATTTTATTGCTGAAGGTATTGATCAAACAAGAGGGTGGTTTTATACTCTTCACGTTTTGGGTTCTGCTTTGTTTGATGATATGGCTTACAAAAATGTAATTTGTATGGGACATGTTGTAGATGAAAAGGGAGAGAAGATGTCTAAGACGAAAGGAAATATGATAAAACCAAGAGAGATAATTGATCAGGCAGGTGTCGATGCTGTAAGGCTACAATTTTGCACTACAGATGTCGGGAACTCAAAGAGATTTTCTTATGATTTGATGAAAGAATCTGTTATCCCCTTCCTAACAATCTTACAGAACTCAAACAGATATTATTCCCAATTAAAAGAAATAAAAGAAGCCCCTGGTAAGAAAGTTGAAGATAAATGGATAAATAGTAAACTCAACTCTTTGATAAAAAAAGTTGAAGAGCTACTAAATGATTATTCTTTGGATAAAGCTTTTTTAGAAATTATGAATTTTGTCGTGAACGACTTTTCTAGAGGATATATTAGATTAACTCGAGAAAGAGATGATACTAAAAAATTTATTGGAGAAGTTCTAGAAAAGGTTGCTTTAATTCTCGCTCCTTTTGCGCCATACATTTCAGAGCATGTTTATCAAAATTTCCATAAAGGAGAATCTGTTCATTTAGCTTCATGGCCTTCGGTTGAAGAAGAAAAGATTGACATCAACTTGGAGAAAGATTTTGAGAATGCCTTTAAGGTTATAGAGCTGGGACTAAAGGAAAGGGATAGAAATCAGGTGGGATTAAAGTGGCCTCTGAAATCTGCAGACTTAACTTCTAATTTTGTATTAAGAAATGAGCTTAAAGAAATAATTAAGGAACAATTGAATGTGAGAGAAGTTTATTCTGATAAAGTTAATGATTTGGATATTCCAGATATTAAACTAGATTTCAAGCTAACCCCTGAATTAGAGGCGGAAGGTTATGCTCGGGAAATTTCTAGAAAAGTGCAAGCTCATCGTAAGAAAATAGGGCTTAATAAAGACCAGAAGATAAAATTAAGTTTAGAATGTTCTGGTGAATTTAAGGAAATATTGGAGAAAAATCTTGAATTTATAAAAGATAGAACTAACTCCCTCGAGATTAATTTTGAAAAAGTTTCGGATGGGGAAAAATTTAAGATTAAACAATTTGAAGGAAAATTGTCTTCGCTGTTAGACTAGTTGGGAGTGACAAAGCATTATTACTCCTATTGAACAGCAATCTTTAAAAAGGAAAAAGACTTCAGTAAATTAAGAAAATGATAGTAAAAGATGAATTTTTAAGCAGACTAAGAAAGATTTTTGATTTGAACCTTTATGAAGTTAAGGTTTGGACTGCATTGCTTTCAAGAGGAACTTCCACTGCAGGAGAACTTTCAAATATTTCTGATGTTCCTAGATCCAGAACTTATGATATTCTTGAATCGCTTGAGAAAAAGGGATTTATTATTATGAAGCTTGGTAAGCCAATCAAATTTGTTGCTTTAAAGCCTGAAGAAGTTGTTGAACGTGTTAAAAAGAATTTAATGGTTGATGCTAAAGAAAGAACTAACAGATTGGAGAGATTAAAGGGAGATGAAGTTCTTGAAGAATTAACAAGCTTGTTTACTAAAGGAGTTAAATTTGTGGAGCCTTCGGATTTATCTGGTAGCTTGAAAGGAAGACAAAATCTTTATAATCATCTAGACATGATGGTTCGAGATGCGGAAAAAACGGTTACAATCGTTACAACTGCTGAAGGCCTAAACAGAAAATTGGAAGCACTTATGCCTTCATTAGAGAAAGTTAAGAAGAGAGGAGTTAAAATAAGAATTGCTGCACCTGTAGATAAAAATAATATTAAAGTTGCCAAAGATTTATCAAAAGTTGCTGAGGTGAGAGATATGCAGAACCTTAAAGCAAGATTTATAATTATTGACTCTAATCAACTTATGTTTATGCTTCTTGATGATGAGAAGTTCCATCCTAACTATGATGTTGGGGTTTGGATTAATACTGAATTCTTTGCTCAAGCACTAGAACAGATGTTTGAAATGGCTTGGAAAAGCATGAAAAAGATTTAATTTTAAAAAAATATTTATTTTGAGTTAAGATAATGCCAAATAAAAAGAGCATGAAAGAAATTCGGGTTCATTGTTTTATTTTATATCTACTCTTA
>CAYVFP010000056.1:0-3814 GCA_964451055.1 Candidatus Woesearchaeota archaeon | reverse complement strand
CGAGGAAGAATAAATTAAATTTATAAAGAGGAGCTTCGTTTATAGATTAGTAAAATGAAGGTGAAATTTTTTATTTTTGCAGGGTTGTTTATCCTAATTAGCTTTATGTCATTTAGTTCTGCGAGTTTTGAAATTGGAAATCAAAGTCATTTCTTTCAAGAAAATTATAAGGAAGGGCAGGAGATTAATTCTTGGATAAATATAAGTTTTGATTCTGAAAGTGTCTCCTCGGTGTTTTCAGACAATATAGGAAATTCTCAAAGCCTTGAAGATTTATTAAATAGCACAAAAAATTCTGGATATAGTTTTAATTGCACCAGTTTTGGGTGTGTGGATGCTTATTCTGAAGTTGAAAGTTTTCAAACGAAAAGTTTTCAGTTAGGTTCTGAGGGAGAAAAAATTATTGGTTTTAAATTTGTGGGAGTTATCGAAGATATCCTGAATGCAGAATTTGAAATCGTTAGTGATTCTGAAAAATCCTGCGAAGGACAGTTGGAAGTTGATTTTGGAGACGATGGAATTGTAG
Organism: Candidatus Woesearchaeota archaeon; assembly: GCA_964451055.1. Classification (GTDB taxonomy): domain Archaea; phylum Nanobdellota; class Nanobdellia; order Pacearchaeales; family GW2011-AR1; genus GW2011-AR1. The sequence goes on along the minus strand of CAYVFP010000056.1, from coordinate 3,288 downwards.
ATTTTGGAAATAATAAAATTTCTTCAGAAATATGTGAATCGAGAGAAACAAAATCTTGTTATGATGAAAATAAAAACCCTCTTGAAGTTAATCTTAATTATAATCCTTATTGTCAAGTATTCAATTTGAGTGCGGCTCCAGGGTTTGAAGCAGGGTTATGGGTTAAGGAAGTTTCAGGAGGAGATAGGAAAATTTCTGTAGAATTGTATGACAAATATGAAGTTCCTCAGGGAGATTGTGAGATAAATCTAGGACAACTAAGCAGTTCAGGAGATTATGTATATTGTGACATAGATTATTCTGTTTCCGAGCAAGGAGAATATTATGTTTGTGTTTATTCTGGAAATACTGGAACTGGAGAGTATAAGACAAAAGGATATTATTCATCGAATTCTTCGGAAGTTTGTGGTTTCTGGGATTATCCTTCTCAAGCAGATGAAGAAACAAATGCATATGCTATTTCCGTTAAGCCAAAAAAATTCAATAATTTTGGGGCATTGAATGTTAATGAAAGTTCTGTGAGTATGGGATTAACGAATATGATTGAGGAAAAGATATTCGAAAGATATTCTACATTGGATTGTTCTTCAGGATGTTATTTTCCGATAAGGGTTAAGTCAAATACAAATCAGAATGTTACCTTTAGAAATTTAGAAATAATTTATGATGGAAAAGTTGGGCAAGGGCTTCAAGAGAATACCTTTTACGAGTTAGACAAAGAAGGATATAATATAGATTCTGATTTCCAAAAGATTTACTTGAATAATTTTAGTGTTAGTGAAGGAGATGATGGAAATTATTCGCTTTATCTTGAGGGGAATGAAATCTTTTCAGGAGAAATTTCCTTTAAGGATTTTGGAATTAATCTAGAGATTTCAAATTACGAAAAAATTGTTGAAGGATTTAACATTGAATTTTATGTTGATGCGTTCCTTAATGAGACTATTACTAGATATGAATTAACTATAGATGATACTGAAGTTGAATCTATAGAACCATATTTTTATCATAAATTTAACGAAACTGGAAATAAGACTATTTTCATAGAAGTAGAAACAGCTGAAGGAGAAATTTTTAGTGAAAGCGAGGTTGTTGAAGTTTATCCTATTGAATCGGAATTGGAAACTTTAGTTGAAAACAAAAGAGCTAAGTTGAATGAGATTGATAATTCCCTTCTTGAACTTGATCCTGCTGTAGAGGAAATTATTATTGCAGGCCTAAATCTGGAAGAGTCAAGAATTGCTTTAGAAGAAGTTGAAAGTTCCTTGAGCAGAGCTTCTAAAAAAGAAGATTATTATGCGCTCATTCCAAAAGTGGAATCTATCAGCTTTCCTTTTCAGATTAAAACAAAATCTTCAATTCAAAATATTTTCCTCCCAGAGGAAGGGAATGTAGCTGTTGACGCTTTGGAGAAAAAACCTATTTCTTATGACGAAGAGCAAGATGTAATAGATTATATTTTGTATTGGAATGTTCAGAATTTAGATATAAGTTATACTTATGACGAAGTTAGTTCTGTGGATGATTTAGGAAATAAAATAAAATCACTGAGATTAATCAATTTGGAGATTTCGGAGAAAGAAAGTTTTAGCGAGGATTATTACCTTTATGTTAAAGCTGATTCTGGATTAGAAATTCTTGGGAGAGAGGTTGAAGAAACTAACGGATACTATATTTTAGAGCTAGGAGATGTTAGAAGGGTTCAATTACTTTCAGAGAGTTCCATGGATATTGAGAGTTTGCCTGTTTTCATTGCGCCAGATGTTTCTGGTTTAGAGTTTTCTGTGGGAGAGGTTGAAGAATATGATAAATCAAAGAACACAATAATAATGATTCTCTTATTGTTTGTCGTTTTGCTTGCGGGACTTGTTGCATATTATTTTATTGGAAAATGGTATGATGAAAAATATGAAAGAAAACTTTTCCCTAATAGAAATGATGTTTTTAATTTGATAAATTACATTGCTCGTTCCAAAAAGAATGGAGTTCCAGAAAGTAAAATCAAAAAGAATTTGCTTAACTCACAATGGTCGAGTGAACAGGTAAGATTCATCCTTAGAAAATATCTTGGAAAAAATACTGGAATGTATGCGTTCTTTAAGAGAAAAGTTAAGATCGAAAGAAAGATTGCAAAGGAAGAAGAAAGAAAAATGACTAACGAAAGAATGCAGAAAAAGATTTCTTCTGCGAAATCGGGGAAGATTAAGGAAAGAAGTGTTGCTCTTGTCGTGATTCTTAGCATTGTTACTTTTGGAATTTATTATTTTATTTGGTTGTTGAAGAGTTCTAAAGAATTAAAGAGATTAGATAGAAAGGCTCCTAGCCAAGGAATTATTTGGGCTTCAATTGGACTTGTCTTAATTGGAACAGTTTTAGCGATTATTACTGGCCTGAATATGGATAAATATGGACCTACAGAAATGCCGTTTACTGCGATAATTATGCTTGTGTGTGTATTTTTATCTGCTATCCTCATGATTGTTATTTTATACAAATATTCCTCAGCACATAACGAAATTACTGGCTTTAGCAAATTTGGGTTGTTTGTGTTATTATTCCTAATTGCGCCAGTTGGAGTAGGAATTGCTCAGGCACAATTAAATAAAGTTGCAAATAAATTACAAAAAACTTAAAAAACAAAAAAGGTTGATAAAGAAATGGGAATAAAAGGATTCTTGAAAAGGATAAGAAAGATTTTTGGATCAAAGAAAGATGTGAAATTGGGTTTTTATGGGCCGCCAAACGCAGGAAAAACATCTCTTGCTAATAGAATTTGTAAAGATTTTACTGGAGAGGACATGGGTTCTGTTTCTAAAGTTCCGCATGAGACAAGAAATATTCAGTTTAAAGAAAAGGTAGAAATAAAATACAAAGGGAAATCAATGGTTTTCAAGATGGTTGATACTCCTGGAATTTCGACAAGAATTGACTATGAAGATTTTTTGAAATATAAAATTAAGAAAAAAGATGCAAAGAGCCGAGCTAAAGAAGCTACTCAAGGAATTATTGAATCTATCAAATGGCTTGACGACATGGATCTTGTTGTTGTGGTTTTGGACAGTACAGAAAACCCTTACAACCAAGTAAATATTACTATTATTGGGAACCTTGTTGCAAGAAAGATTCCGGTTTTGATTGTAGCTAATAAGTCAGATTTGAAATCAGCGAATATTAAGAAAGTTGAGGAGGCTTTTCCAGAGTACAAAGTTTTAGGAATGAGTGCAAAATATGGGAAAAATTTGGACAGTTTTTATGAAGAAATTTTTAGACTTGGTAAGGAGATTTAAA
>CAYVFP010000055.1:0-3845 GCA_964451055.1 Candidatus Woesearchaeota archaeon | reverse complement strand
GCAATGTCTGGAGGAGTAGATTCTAGTGTAGCCGCCCTAAAGCTAAAAAAACAAGGCTATGATGTTTATGGGGCATTCATGAAAAACTGGTCCGATACAAAAAACAAAATAACTGGACAATGTGCTTGGGTTGAAGAAAGAAAACACGCAATCAAAATAGCTTCTCTTTTAGATATCCCTCTAATAACCCTAGATTTTGAAAAAGAGTACAAAGAAGAAGTAGTAGATCAAATGTTCAAGCTCTACAAAAGGGGCCTTACTCCAAACCCCGACATAGATTGCAATCAAAAAATAAAATTCCCCATGCTAATTAAAGAAGCAAAAAAAAGAGGAATTAATTTAATTGCAACTGGCCATTATGCAAGAATAAAAAAAAGAAAAATTTCAAAAAAATTTGCGAGTTTCTCTGGGAGGCAAAGAAAGAAAACTCCGGATGCTGGAATCAAAAACCAGCAGGAGGTTTTTTTTGAACTTCACAGAGCAAAAGACGAATCAAAAGACCAAACTTATTTTTTATACAGACAATCTCAAAATGATTTAAAACATACCCTTTTTCCAATAGGAAACTTAACAAAAAAACAAGTTAGAAAAATTGCAAAGAAAAACAAATTTCAAAATTATGCAAAAAAAGGAACAGTTGGAATTTGCTTTATCGGAAAAGTTAATCTTAAAGATTTCCTAAGCAAAAAAATAAAACCAAAAAAAGGAAAAATTTTAGATCCCGAGGGAAACCAAATCGGAACTCACGACGGAATTTATTATTACACAATAGGCCAAAGGCTTGGTCCAAGATATGGCTTTGAAATCAGCTCAAGAAAAAACCCCAAAACAAAAAAGATGATTCGTTGGTACGTAGCAAAAAAAGATTCAAAGAAAAATATTATTGTAGCAGCCCCAGAAGGCCATAAAATCCTTTACAGAAAAGAAATAATCCTCACAGACCCTCATTTTATAGACCTAAATAAAGGCGAACTTCCAAAAAGAGTTCTTGCAAGAATTAGACAAGTTGGGGAATTACTTCCTGCAACAATAAAAAAAGGAAAAAAAACTAAGATAATTTTAGATAAAGCAATAACGGGAGTTTCCGAAGGTCAAGCAATTGTTTTATATAAAGGAACAAAGTGTTTAGGCGGAGGAGTTATATCATTTTAATTCATCCTGTACCAGTTTTCAACAAAACCCTCTCTAAAAAAATTTAATTATCTCCACAAGCATTTATAAAAATCCCGAGTCTAATAATTCTAACCAAAGTTTATGTCTTTCCATTGGGCGATAACTAAATTTATCAGTAATTCTAAAAATCTCTGGCTCAGTAAAACTAACCCTCTCCATGCACGCAGCTGCGACGATTAACTAACTCGGGAGGGTGGGCGGAAAAGAACTCTCTTATCATAACTCTTAAATATCCTTCCATCTTCCTTAAACTATGAAACTTCAAAAAGCAATTGAATCTAGACGTTCCATAAGATCTTTCAAAAAAAAATCCCCGAGCTGGAAAACAATAATTGAATGTATTGATTCTGCACGTTACGCTCCGATGGCCGGAAATCTATTCACCTTAAATTTCATCCTCGTCGATGATTCAGAGATTATTCAAAAAATTGCGGATGCTTCTTTTCAACCATTTATCACAGAAGCAAAGTACTTAGTAGTATTTGTTTCAAACAAAGGAAAAACAGAAAATGCTTACAAAGAAAGAGCAGAAAAATACATCAAACAGCAAGCAGGAGCAGCAATACAAAATTTCTTATTAAGCTTGGAAGAAGAAAAACTTTCAACATGCTGGATTGGGCTTTTCGACGACGATAAAATAAAAAATATTCTAAACATTCCAGACAAACACGATGTAGAAGCAATTTTTCCGATAGGCTACGCAGCAGAAAAACCAAAACCTCATTCAGCAGCATTCAGAGATTTGAATGGATTTTTATTCTTTAACAAATTCAAAAACAAACGAATGAAAGAACCAGACAAAATTAATATTTAATTCTTAGTAATTCTTTCTTCCAATTTAGAAATTCCTTCCTGAACAATTTTAGGAGAAAGTCCTTTCATATCGAGATATTCTGAATACTCTAACCATCCATCTTCCCATTCAAGACTAGGTAAATTCTTAAAATCTCCTTCAAAGGAAAAATTCTTTGTAGAATTTGGAACTTTAAAACAAATATAATTAATAGTTTGACCTGTATAAAAGAGAGGTTTATCCATATAAGCTCTACTTTCTTTAAGATTATTTCTTGTTCCAAAAACAGAAGGTTCAACTCTAATAACGAACTGATTTTGCTTAATCTTCCCAATATTCTTCCCTTTCATAAAAAAACAAACCTCTCAACAGTTTATAAGAATTATCGTAACAAAAAACAACCTAAAATAACCTAAAAAATAAAAAAATAAAAAAACAAAGGGAGTGAACCCCTATAATTCACCCCCGAATTAATATAAAAAATAAACTAATCTTTATTAATTTAACTCAAGATATCAATACCTAAATCAGACATTTCTTTTGAAACCGGTTGAGTCCTATCATCCATGTCCTGACCTAAAACATACGGGCTTTTAACCCCTGTCATAATTGTAATAACTCTAACTTTTCCAACAAAATCTTTGGAAATTCTAGCACCAATTATAACCTGCGCGTCAGAACTCAGATTTTCTGAAACTGTTCTACCAATCACATCGAATTCTTCTAATTTCAAGTCTGGTCCACAAGTAATATGTATAAGAGCACCGCTCGCACCTTTATAATCCACGTCAAGTAGAGGATGAGTAAGGGCTTGCTTTACTGACTCCTGTACACGGTCCTGTGCATCCGACTCCCCAATACCAATAACTGCAACACCACCATTTTTCATGATAGATGAAACATCGGCATAATCTAGGTTAATCAACGAAGGCAATGTAATAGTTTCGACAATTCCTTTAACCATTGTAGAAACAAGTTCGTTTGCAACTGCAAAGGCCTGTTCTAATGGAAGTTGTCCTGCAATATCAACCAATCTGTTATTATCAAGAACAATACAAGTATCTGTTACTTCTCTAAGTTCCTGAAGTCCAAATTCAGCTTTATCGATTCTCGCTTTTTCTGATTCAAAGGGCATCGTAACAACACCAATAACCACTGCACCTGTTTCCTTAGCAAGTTGAGCAATAACCGGAGCAGCTCCTGTTCCAGTTCCTCCTCCCATTCCTGCAAGAACAAATACCATATCTGCATTACCTACAGCTTTTTTCAAATCAACCAAAGATTCCTTAGCTGCTTCTCTACCTTTGTTAGGTTTTCCACCAGCACCAAGACCTCTAGTCAACTCTTTACCGATAAGAACTTTCTCATCAGCTTTAGTAACACTAAGATGCAATGCGTCTGTATTAGCACCATAAACAGTTGCGCCATTAATTCCTTTGTTAAACAACCAAGTAATCATATTACAACCGCAACCACCAGCACCAACTACTTTAATCGCAGCCTTACCTGCCTTCAACTCATCAAAATTAATACTATGTGATTCAGCACTTTGAATCGCTTCTTTAGCAAAATCTAATACCATTTTTCTTCCTCCTTTCTACCTCTCTTTAAACCTAAGAGATAGGTCATAGCTAAAGAAAACAATCTCTCTTTAAATAAATTTATGTTCCAAAAGCCAAAAAAGGCATTTATGAACTAGAAACAACGTAAACTATAATCCCAAGAACGACTAAAATTAAAGCCCCAATACCTAATCGAAATTCTTTAGACTCAAAAAAAGAGCTCTCCCTCCTAAAGCTATAATCCAACTTATCTGAAGAATCATTCCCAGAAGAATTAACTTCTCTAAACCCCTCTCTGATGTCATAATCACTTTTCC
>CAYVFP010000054.1:0-3896 GCA_964451055.1 Candidatus Woesearchaeota archaeon | reverse complement strand
CATTTCCTAAACTAACATTTTCAAAAATAAGTTCCATTTTATAAGCCCTCTAAAATTTTATTGAGTTTATCAAAATCTTCTTTAATATTCTTCATTTCTTCCTTAAATTCATCTATTGTAAAAACTTCTTCTTTTTCAGAAATACCTAATTTTTCTTTTTCTTCTTTACTCCACCACTTATCAATTATCCAATATTTTTCATTTTCAAACTTTTCAATGGGTTGTAATTTACATCGTGGGTCGTCTGTTTGAAAACTATTTGGACTTCCTTTAAATTGATTAAATAAGTTCTTTGCATTATCTAAATCATTTTCAGGAATTTCAAACCTATTAACATCAAGGGTTTCTCCAATATTAGACACTAAATAAGTAAATACAGGAAAATCTTGTTTGAGATTTTCACATTCATCTTCATCACAATCTTTTTTAGTTATTCCTAAAACATAAGTTTTCTTTGGAGTATTAAAGAAAGTTTTTGCAGGTAAAGAAATAATGCAATTTATGTAACAATTCTTTTTTATTTCATCTCTTAAAACCTTATTAGCAAACACATTAAAAATACTATCTGGCAAAACAATAAATGCTTGTCCTTTTCTTTTCAAGTTTTTAATTATCCACTTTAAACATAATCCTTCAACACCTTTTCCACTGTTCTTATAATAATCAGTTAAACCATCTTCTTCAATTTGTTTTCTTATTGTGGCAACTCCACTCGTAATATATGGCGGATTAGTAATAATTAAATCAGGTTTATCATCATTCTTTTCAAATCTTTCAGTTTCTTTTAATGTTCCAAGATTACTATCTGATAAAAAGTGGAAAGTATTATTTATTATCTTTGAAAATTCCTCGTTTAATGTTGGATTTTTTTCAACTAAATCAGATAGATAAATAAGCATATTTGCCTTTGCTAAAATAATGGTTCTTTTTTGTTCATCATTATCTTCCCTTCCAGTGTCATAACCTAAAAGTTTTACAGGAGGATTTATTTTATTATTCTTGGGAGAGAATTTATTTTTTAGGTTTTGAGATATTTGAAATGGCTCTAAAAGAAAACCACCAACTCCACAAAAAGGGTCGCATATAAATTCGGCTTTATCAACATCAGCCATTTCAACAATTCCCTTAACAACTTTTCTCGGTGTAAAAAATTGTCCTAATTTGCTTTTATCTTTGCTCTGTTTCAAAAATGTTTCGAACAATTTTGTCTTAAATCCTTTATCAATATTCTTTAAATCTCCGAACTTCGCATACTTTTCAATAGTATCTTTAAACAAAGTTGCTTGTGATAAAACAGGACTTCCGTCTTTATTTACAAAAATAGTTCCATTAATGATTGTTGTTCCGTCATCTCCTGCTTCAAATAAGTTTCTTATTTCTTCCCTACAAGTTTTAGCATAATGTTTTAGAACAGTTTTACTATCTTCTGTTTTGTAAAGTTTTAATAAATAGTCAAATCCATTAACACCTTTTAAAACTCCTAAATCACTTAAAAACTTAAAGATAAAAATTTCAACTACATTATAAAGACAGGCAGTAGGATTATCTTTTGTGCTTATGTAAATACTTTGCCAGACACTTCTCGCAAGAGGTGTTGGGTCTGTTTTTTCTGTTGCTTTCAAAATAGAATTTTTGCTGTTTGTTTCTTCTAAAATTCTTTTAACTAATCTATAAGTTTCTCTTGTTTCGTCGTCTAATTTTGAAATCTCTTTTTTATCACTTTCTTTAATAAAAAATTTCTTTTGTAATCTTTGTTTATCATCATTTAGAATGTAAGAAAAACTTCTTTTCTTTCCCGTTGTTCTATCTTTATATTCATTATTTTTGTCTGAGTGTGTTGGATTTATCCAATAAGTAACAATGCCGTCCGTAATAATCCCTATTTGTGCTTCAAGTTCTTGACATAAATCATTACATTGTTCAATAGCTTCTTTCTTCTGTTTATCTGTTTGAAATTCGGAAGGTTTTTTATATTCTAAAACTGCAATAACTTTCGGCTTTGATTTATTTCCTCTATCCACCAAAAGCCCATCTGGTTTTCTAACTTCATATTTATCATAATTTTTATTGGGGATTATTTTTGATTTCTTATATTGTTTTAAGGTTGTAGAATGTAATGGAAAAAATTCAAGATCTATAATTGTAATTCCTTTCTTTGTTAATCCTCTTTGAGATAATTCTTCGCTTGTCATTTTTTCTTTTCCTCTCTAAAATGTTGTATCAATAAAGATTTTACGAATTCTGTCTTTTTAATTCCTATCTTTTCACTTTCTGCCTCAACTAATTTATCAAGTTTTTCCGAAACAACTATTTTTATATCTCCCATATTAAACCTATATTCCTCACTAATATGGTAGTGATTAGTATATTTAAAGGTATGTTTTTTATTTTTCACTTTCAACAATAAACTCCGATTTAATTCCTAATTCATTAATCTCTTGAATCACACAGCAGATATTATGTGCAAGTATCTTACACAGCAATTCATTAATTTGAGAAGTCTTAGTTTTAGAACGAAGATTATCTTTGAACTTCGTTTTAATCATGTGGAATGTCGTTTCAACATTTGACCTCTTATGATATTTTTCCATAAACTCATCATGTCTGTAAATAAAATAATGATACATCTTTTTCCAAGCAGAAGAACTTGACCTTTTACCTCTAACATTAGATTTGAAAGGGATGAGGGGCAAAGCCCCTACATCTTCAATGAGCTGTAAATTCTCACGAGAAGAATAAGCTCGGTCACAACTAACTTCCTTCACCTCAAAAGATTCGGCAGTTTGCTGAACCAGTGAAGCAAGTTGAGGACTATCATTTGAATAACCTTCTGTTATTTTTACAGAAGTGATAATATTTGTTTTAACTCCACACATTGCATGACATTTAAGCCAAACTCTTTGTTTCTTTTCTTTGCCCCATTTGTGGTCAAACCAACGAGCAAATCTTGAAGTTGAGAATCCTGTTGAATCCACAGCAAAATCAAACTCCACTTCTTTCAAAGGCAAAGCACTTAACTTAATCAAACTCAAAAGAACTGGAGTTAATTCTTCTTTTTGTAAGAAATGTCCAACAGAAGCATAACAAGGCAAAGTATCAATTAATCCCATTTCCTTGGCTATCTTAACATCAGACATAAATCTCCTTAAACTAAAAGTAGAATAGATTTTCATAACTGAATTAAAAACCATTTCAGACATTGGAAGTTTTGGTCTTCCAAATTCGTATTTTGGTTGTTCGATATATTGAGTTAAGTCTTTTAACAATTTCATAAAGTATAATTTTTCATTAGTTTGCGATTTATCATAAGCTTTCCATTTTTGCTCATAGGTAATCTTAACACCTTTCTTTTCAGTTATCTTTCCTTCTTCGTTTATTTCCTGTCTTATGTAAAATTCAACTGCCCAAATATGTTTACACTTCTTTTTTCTCATAGAACAATCTGGACAATCACAATAAGGATTATGTCCTTTAAATCTAACTCTATAGTCTTTTCTTGGATTTGTTTGAGAACCAACTCTCCAAGTATGTTGAGCCGTCTTCTCTATCTTAACAGATTTAACTAAGAGTTTTCCTCTATTCTCTCTGTCAAGTTTCTTCCAGTTTATTTGTTGTATTTCTTGTCTTGTCATTTTATTTAAAGTATGATAGTAATATGTATTACTCTTACTATTTAAATGTTTCTATATGGAAATGTTTATATACTACTATATATTTAATCACCTATGGAAAGGCAAACAATAAGCCTAAAGATAAATCCTGAATTGTGGAAAGAGGCGAAAAAAAAATGCATCGATAAAGACCTCAATTATTCAGATTATATTGAAGGTTTGATAAAGAGAGATTTAAATAAGAAATAATTTTATTATAACTTGTTAGTTAAAATGGCAAAAATG
>CAYVFP010000053.1:0-4074 GCA_964451055.1 Candidatus Woesearchaeota archaeon | reverse complement strand
AAATCTCAAAAGAAGGAGTTGTTATTCATAATTTAGAATAATTTAAAATATGAAACTCTCTTTTCAAAATGGATCTATATTTCTTGGAGGCATTCAATTAATAATGTTTAGAGCAAACACCTTTTTAGCTCTCGTCAACGAATATTTTGAAAGAGAAGACCCTGAAGAAGTTTCTAGAATTTTTAAAGAATCAACTAGGATAGATAGTTACATTATAGCAAAAAAAATTGCCCCACTCAATCTTTCCTTGCTTGAAAAGATAAAACTATTTACTGAATTAATAAGTTCAGTGGGAATAGGAGAATTAAAAGTAAAACAAGTAAGTAATAGATATATTGTTTTCACACTTGATCAAATTTTTCTAAGTTCATTATATAAAAAAATAACCAAGAAAAGTCCTCCTGCAAGTTTTAGTTACATCGTTGCAGGATTTTTAGAACATTTTATTTATTATTTGTTAAAAAGAAAAACAAAATGTATAGTTAAAAGTTCATTAGGAAAAAGACTCATGTTTAAAATTTCTTTGGGGAAAAAATCTGAAATACAAGAGTTAAATTATAACTATAGAAAACCCAAAACCACTAAGATGAATGATTTTACACGAAAAATTGTATTAAATAAGCATTTTGAAATTAGGAAAGACTCCATTAGATTATGGAATACATCAGCAATTTTGTTACCTATATTTTTTCTAATAGAATTATTCAAGAATTTTGGAGAAAAATATGGAGATTTTTACAAATGTCTAGGATATGTCCAAGGAAAAGAGGCAGTAAAATTACAGAAAAATAATTTTGGCATTAAAAATAAATCCCAATTATTTCGAAATGTTATAGAACAATTTGAATTTATAGGGATGGGAAAAATAATTTTAACTAGCAATAGAAATTATAGAGAATTTACCTTTGATTCAGGCTCTATAAGTTTTTATAAGAAATATTATTCTGAAGAAGAAGAAGTGGAATTACTATTAAATTACATAATCAGTGATATAAAAAGCGTATATAAACACATATTTAATTATCAAGTAACTTGTAAAAGAAATAATAGAGAATACCATTTTAAAGCTGTAGATGAAATTTCTGTACATGAATGCAATAATGAAAAAAAAATAATGGAATTTTACTAGATAAAATTAAGGAAATTTAAGTTTTGTGGGAATTACTAATGCAACAGAAGAATTTGGCAATTCCTCCCGATGGTATTTTTCAATTTTATAACCCTTTAATGGATAAGGCAAACCCAAATTATCCTGATTTAAACTTTTTGAAACATCCATTCCATTCTCAATAGAACATAAAAAGTCCATTAAATATCCACGAGAATTATCTAGAGGAATGTTTTTTTTTAAACCATTACACAAATAAAATCTCAAGAATTTGACATCACATGTAATGTGGATTGCATCTATATTTTCATTTATGAATGCATGAGAATAAATAGTTTTAACAAGTTCCTTTCCAAAACCAAAACCTCGGCAATTAGGCAAAACTGCAAACCTTGCACCCTCTGCCCTTCGTCTCAAATCTGTAGAAACGGATAAATTATCTCTTATATATCTCTGCCTTTCATCATCACTTATTTCTGAATCAGCAGAGAGAAAAACTCTATCTGTGGGAAGCAAATATAATTCTGGAGATAACAAACTCGAATCCACAGAAGGATGAACTTCAGGCAGATCTGAAATTTGCGGATAAAATAACGAAGCAGTCCCAACGATTTCATTAATAGCGTTCCTAATATGAAAAATCTCTGCCTTATAATCCTCCTCAGAAAATTTATACCCTGGAATCGGATCTTTAAAACGTTCATCAAATTGACCCATATAGGCCTTGCTTCTTATTTTTAATGCTCTAAGAATTTCATCTGTAGTAGAAGCCCTAAAAGTAGTAATAATGTCACTATTATGGGTTCTTTCTATATAATTAGACACCACCTTCTCAAGACCTCCTAATTGAACTTGTTGAAATGCCCTCCTCTTTGGCTCACAACGCAATGAAGGTCTTATAGTTACCTCACCCAATGCTTCATCTGAACCCAAATTATATCCACCCATTTTTATATTTAATCTCCTCTCGTTTCTTCTGCAGGAGAGACATAATTATTATCCTCTTCCGACCTAATAACTCTCACCTTAAATAAGTTTATATCTCCAACAACTTTTTCCAGAGTATATTTAAACTCGCTTTGAACATATGGAGTATCCAGATAATATGCATGATAAAAAGTAAATGGGTCTCCTAAAAAATAATGAATAGGACTAACTATATTAATTTTGTCAATCTCAACTTGTTGCTGGTAATTATGAATACACACTGTTCGGGAAAGCTCCACAATACTTTTATCGTCCCCCAAAGGGGAAGGGGATGCCATTCTTCTCGCACCCAGAGGCACAATCTCTCCTTTTTTCCAATCTCGTTTTATAAGTACTACATACTGAAAATGTCCTTGTCTTCTTGCAGCTTCGTATTTTTCAGCAACAATAGGATTAACTTCATTATAATTTGCACCAAAAAAATGTGCAGGATTAATTTTTTGTTCTAGAAATTCTCTTGCAATTCTTCTTACTTTGGAAGAAATCACCCTCCCAAAAAATCTCCTATCTTCAACCTCATCAATTCCATTAAATACTACCATATCAAACTTTATCCCTTGGACAATTTCAACTCCGTTAAGTAAATCAAAATTATCTCTATCACTATGTAATGTAAAATTACTATCAGGACCAAGATGAAAAGGAGGCAAAGGAAGAATAGAGTTATTCATGCTTAATAGTAACATCCCTGCGTATATAAATCTTTTTATAAAGGAGATTTAAAAAAAGAAAGCAAAATCGGATAAAATGTGACAAAATTTTCACAAAAAGAGTAGAAATTTTCACCACTGCAAATCGAATCAATATCTCTAAAACCCCTAAGACTGCATTAGAATGGCAGAAAAACTAGATTTTATTGAAAACTACAAAATCACCTAGTTACTTGAAAACTTTTTACCTTCTCCAGAAGTTCTTTTGCTCTCTTATCCTCTAAAAAATGCTTTCTTATTGGGTCCAAAAGTTCGTTTACATATTTTGCAACAGTCTGTTTCAAATCAATTGATTTAACTTTATTTTCTGCAAAATCTTTTTCCATCTCCCCATAAGATTTATACTCCAAATTTCCACCATATTTTTCAGGTCTTTCAACAACTACCTTATCATACTTTTCAAAAATAATGTATTTAAAATATTCAAGAATTGGATTATCTTCGGCAACACCATCAACAGAACTAGCCTTCTTAAATTTCCTATTAACATCTTCAGCACTATCAGTCATAAAAATTGCTGTATCTGGCTTAGATTTGCTCATTTTCATAGCTATTTTCTTCTCTATGCCTTCCAACTCGCTTCCTCCTGCTTGCAAACCTAAAAGCATATGATTATGAACCGCTACTGGTTTTTTAGCACCAATTTTTGGAAAAATATCTCTTGCAAGCATATTCACCTTCCTCTGATCTAAACCTAATTGAGCAATATCAACATCCAAAATAATCATATCCGCTGCCTGCATTAAAGGATACATCATCTGAGAACTTGGATTTGAAGTACTATCTTCTCTACCCATAATCTGACCACATTTTAAAACTCGAGAAACTGTAGAATTCATAGCCAACTTCATAACTGTTTCCCAATAACCTTCTTTTTTCACCAGATCAGAAGCCCAAACAAATTCTACCATATCCATATTCAAACCACAACTCTTCCACACTTCAATAAAATACTCTCCTGCAACCTTAATTTTTTCAATATCTCCCCCTAATTTATTATTTATCATCGCATGCCAATCTGCAACTAAAATTTTAAACTTAATTCCCGCATCAGTCATCTTTCTTATATTCATCGCCCTCATTAACCCTTGAGCAATATGAAGTTGACCTGATGGCTCAAAACCATCATATGCAATAATTTCCTTTTTAGAATTAAATAAATCAACTAATTCTTCTCTCCCAATAATTTCTTCACCAACTTTATCCATTAAAGCCAACTTTTCTTCAGTTTTCATAATTTTATTATTTTTTATCCATTTATTAAGTTTA
>CAYVFP010000052.1:0-4126 GCA_964451055.1 Candidatus Woesearchaeota archaeon | reverse complement strand
CCTTTTTTCATTAAAAATCAAATAATCAAAAATTTATAAAGATTTATCTTAGAATAATCTATCAATAAAAATTCACCTAGTCAAAATTTCAATTGCATCGCTTGGCTTAAGTTTATAATCTTTCCCGAGAACCATTTTTGTCTTTGCATTAACTGCTTTAATAAAATTTTTACCAAAGTCTGTATGCAAGAAATATGCAAAATCTAAAGCTGTGCTTCCAGGAGGCAATAAAAAACAATCAGGAAGAATATTTCCCTTACTGTCCCCCAACTTCGTAGCAGATGCAGGGAAAATTGGTAAATAGCCCAACAAATCAAAAACAGCTCTATTCAAAATTTCCTGAACACCAGTTCCAAATTCATATTTACTAAGAACATTCTCTCTAATTTTCTCTAACGCTTCTTTCTGCTTTTCAGGCAAATCTTTTACAATTTCAAAATCTTTATCTCCCGGAATATAGTCAATCAAACCCGCTTTAGAAGCCTGTCTTAATGCTAACTCAGAATCTGCACTACAAGGAACAATAATCATTTCAGAAAACTCTTTTTTGATCCGAACATAATTTTCATACCCTGAATCAATATCAACTTTATTCGCTGCAACAATCATAGGTTTAGACAATTTTCTAAGCTCCGAAGAGAAACTAAAAATTTCATCTTCAGACCAACTTGAGCATTTATCAGAAAGACTAAGCTTCAACAAAACTTCCTTAACCTGATTCTCATTGACCTTCAATCCAGAAAACTGCTTAGCAACAGCCTCGCTTAATTTCTGCCCTTGCATATCAACTTTTCTTGAAAATGTATTCCAGCCTTTCATAAAAATATTAAAATACCATTTATTCAATTCCTCCTCGAGAAATTTTATATCCTCCGAAGGATTATGCTCTTCACAAGGCTTCCCTTCAATATCTGTCTTCCCAGAAATATCCACAATATGAATAAACGCATCTGCATTTCTTAAATCATCCAAAAACTGATTCCCTAATCCTTTCCCCTCTGAAGCCCCAGGAACTAACCCTGCAACGTCCATTAAATCAATTGGAACAAATCTTTGCCCTTCAATACAAAAACCATGATTGGGATTACACTTAACTCCAAAATGTTTCTCTGCACATTCTACCCTTACATATCCCACGCCATGGTTCGCCTTTATCGTCGTAAAAGGATAACTTGCTACATCTACCTCTGCTAAAGTCGCAGCTCTAAAAAAAGTACTCTTCCCGACACTAGGCTTCCCAACAAGTCCAATTAACATACTTTTCAAATAAAATGAAACTTTTTAACTCTTGCCCAACAAATAAAAGCACTACTCAGAAAAACGACAGAAATAAAAACTTTAAATTCCTTATATTTTTAGTAAAAAGAATATACCTATGGATACCGAAAAGATAGTAAATGTTTTAGAATCCACGGGATTGAGGAGAAATGAGATACTTATTTATCTTACTCTCGTTAAACTCGGAAAAAGCTCAGTACTAGAGCTATCCAAAGAAACAAAAATACACAGGCCAAATGTATATGACACCCTCGAAGAGCTATTGAAAAAAGGAATAGTTGACCAAAGTAATGAAAACGGAAAAAGATTTTTCTATCCAATAAGGCCTTCAGATCTTCTAGATTATCTTAAACAAAAAGAGCAAGAGTTAGAGGAAATAATTCCGGAAATAGAGCAAATAGAGGCCTACAAAGAAGAATCTCAAAGAGTAACTCTCTCTAAAGGGGAAAATTCCATAAGAAATATAATTTCCCATCTGACCGACTTAAAACAACCAATATACGCTTTTGGATTCTCTCAAAAAGAAATTGAAAAAAGAAGAGGATTTTATGACTCAATAAATCGCCAAAGAATAAAAATGAAAATTCCAATAAAGATAATCTTTGAAAATTATTCCTCTGAAACAATTAAAGAAATAAAAAATATGGAGAAAATGGACCACACCGAAGCAAAATACTGCCCAACACTAAACACCGGAGTTTCAACTTTCATCGTTGCAGATAAAGTAATTATTGTTATTTGGAATTTATCTGAGGTAATTCTAATACAAAACAAATTTATGGCCGAAACTTACAAGGAATATTTCGATATTCTTTGGGAAAGGGCAAAACTTCCGATTGAAGTTATAAGTGATTAAAAATCAATGTATAAAATTATACAACGTTTCTTTAAATAGAAAAATCTCTTAATCAAATTATGAAATCAAAAGATTATAGTTGCATAATTTGTCTTGAACCCATCACGAACCCTGTCTGCAGAGAATGCTATATCAGAGAAGTAGGTGCTTGGCTCAAAGAAAATATAAAAAGCGACGTGACAAAAAAGATTGTCCTTCTCAGCATTATTCATGCAATACCTAAAAACGATTACAAAAAAGACAAATGTATCCTCTGCGAAAAAGAAGAAGTTTCAACATGTTCTTATTGCTTCTTTCTTAAAACTCTCCAAATAATAAAAAACATCAACATCCCAAAATACAAAATAGATTCCTTCAGAGAAACTTTTAATTACAGCCTCGGCCATTCAGATTATCATATTTAAATCTAATCAAACTCATCCGGAAGTTTCGGAACTTCTTTCTCTACAGGACTTGATTTCTTAAATGTTGATTTCTCTTGATCTTTCTGAACTTTCTTAATTGTTCTTGCTCCAGAGCTATATTTTCTATACCTATAATAAACATAAATTCCAATAAGGATTAATATTAAAATAAGGAGTATCCAAGTCCAAAATGAAACATTTTCAACAGTAATAGTATCATAGGCAGAAGCAGAAATGTTTGTTGGGGGGTAAACAACTTTTCCATAAAACAAATAATCTCCAATTTCTATATCTTCAGGAAGGTCCAAAAAGAAAATATTTGAATAAGTCCTATTCATCGCAAAAAATTCCTTCTTAGAACTATAAACGTTCTTTTCATAATCTATAATCTTATATTCAAATTCAACATCAAAATTTCTTAAATCTCCCATATTAATAATACTAACATTTGCTCTAGCTCTAGCTCCCGGAAACAAATACCTCTTCAAAACCTCTGCCTTAATGTCGAAAAGCGCATCCTCTGATCTCACATCCAAAATAACTTCCTGTTCAAACCTAGCATTACCTCCGCTAAAAATAACCTTTCCAGTATAGACATCTGCAGGAACAGACCTAGAAAAATAAATATCATAATAAATTTCTTCTATAGAATCTTCTCCCACCGAAACTCTCCTCTTTTCAGGAAAAATATAATCTGAAATCTCTCCAACCATAAAAATACTAACATTCAAATCTCTAGTACCATTATTTAAAATCTTAATTCTTTCTCTATAATATTCTCCCTTATTCATCTTCACTACTAAAAATTCAGGTTCAACAGAAATAATATCTTCTTCAACCTGATCTTCTCCATCTTCTATTGGAGTTTCTCCTGGGTCTCCTCCCCCTCCTCCTCCGCCGCCAGTATCTCCTCCATCATCATCCTCAATTAAACAACTACTCGAGCAACCATCTCCATTTTCGGTGTTCCCATCATCACACTCTTCTCCCTCCTCAACAACTCCATTACCACAAACTGGCTCCTCAACAAAATCAGAAGCATTCCGAACATAAAAAGGACCTTCAAATAAAGTCGTATTAAAAGTCAGAGTCCCACCAGAATAATTAATTATATTGCAAGTCGTACATTCATCCACCCCATTAACCACAACAGGATCTTCATAGCTTAAACCATGAATTTCCATTTCTGCAGATTTATCCATATAGGGAAGATATGTTGGATTAGCATAAATTAAATTATCAGAAATATTAAAATAACTATCAAAGTCGACAATAGCATCTTCTCCTCCAACTAAACTAAAATTTAAATTTTCAAGAAACTCAATTTTACCATAATCACTTTTTTCTAAAACCGTTCCAGATAAATCCTGCAATTCTTCAAAAGTATAATTCGAAAACTCTGTTGTTGAACCATTAAAAGTTTCATAATAAATTGTTAAAGGCCTTATACTCACATCAGAAATTGTTGAGCCATTTATGGCATTCGCTGTAATTGCAATTCCCAAAGAAATTAAAAACAAAACACTAAAAAAAATCACACTCTTTTTCATACCTTAACTAAAACAATTCTGTTTTTAATATTTATCTT
>CAYVFP010000051.1:0-4141 GCA_964451055.1 Candidatus Woesearchaeota archaeon | reverse complement strand
TTTATAAAAATAATTGTTCTTTGGGATATATTAGAAGAGTTTTAGTTGTTCAGGAAAATTATGGATTATTTTTTTAAGCTGATTCTTTGATAGTACTTTTAGATGAGAGTATCTCTCTAAATATTCCTTTAGATAAGTTTCTTCTTTGAAAGAGGCAATTATTCTTTTTTCATTATTCATAACACTTTTTTCAAGAAGGGGAGGGTTTAGGGCTCTTTTTACTTTGTAGATAGGAAAAGCAACATCCTTTGAAGTGAAGTGTTTTGTATGGTTTTTATAATAAAGATATGCTACTGTGTCTTCATTGTTATTGAAAGGATCTTTTCTTATTATTTCGTACCAGGGTTTGGAATTCATTATAAATCAAGTTTTTCTGTTTTATTTTCTAATTTATTTTGTTTTAGAATATCTTTTCTTATTTCTTTTTCAATTCCTTCGTTTAGAGTGTTAATTCTTTTTTCTTTTTCTGAGAAATAATTAATTAGTTCAATTTGATCTTCAGGAGTTAGAGTGTAATTTTTTAGAAAATTTTCAAAGTGGAAAAATCTGGAGTTTTCAGGTTCTGAACGGTCATCTTTTTTGTATAATTCAAGGTAGGCATTTAATGCTTCTTTTAATCTATATTCCATAGGATTTAGAATCTGGAATTATTTTTAAGAATTATTGTGGTGGAGTTATAGGGAATTATCTAGATCTAGCTCTCTTAATCTTACGTTTGTGTTTTTCTTTTCTAAGCTTCGCTCGTTGCCATTTCCATCTCATTTGGCCCTTCTTTTTCCAACGTCTAGAACTTCTTTTCATAAGATTGTTAGAAAAGTTTAGTTTAAAAAGCTTGTGGGAAGGAATTTAGAGGATTTTTGTGAAGAAAGGGATTTTGTTTTCCTTAAGGATTTTTAGGGCAGATTTTATTGAGGAATTTCCTAGAAATAATGCAATTATTGCTTTCTTGTTTTTTGATTCGGAAATTATTTTTGCAGTTTTTTCTGGTTCAGACATTGATTGAGGGGTTAAAATTAAAACAATTTTTTGGTTTTTTTGAAGAGGCTTGTTTATTTCCTTCTGATAGTCTTTTGCTTTTGCGGTTCCGAGCAAATCAGTTAATTTTGAAATTTTTATCTTTTTGTTTGTGAGTTTGTCTGCAAGTATTGCGGATGCTCCTCCCGCATTTGTTATTATTTTTACACTTTTTGTTTTTTCTAGATTTTTTAGTAGTTTCTTGAAGTCTTCAGGTTTTTTTCCAAAACATTCTATTAAGGATTCTTTTTGGATAACTCCCGATTGCTTGAATATATCTTTATAAATCTTGTAATCTGTTGCTAGGCTTCCGGTATGACTAAGGGTTGCACTTTGTCCCACAGAAGTTTGTCCTGCTTTGATTGATAGGATTTTCTTTTTTGAGTTTTTACAGACTTTTATGAATTTTTTTCCGTCTTTTAGTTTTTCAATGTAGCAAACAATTTTTTTTATTTTCTTGTCTTTGTTTAGGTGTTCTATAAAATCCGCGAAATCTAAATCTGCCATGTTTCCAAGGCTAACATATTTTCCAATATTTATTTTTAAGTCTGCAAGATAGCTGTAAAGAGCTCCACTTTGGCTTATGAATGCGGTTGAAGAGTTTTTGTTTTGCGAAATATTAGAGAACGTTAAATCTAAATTTATTTCTTGGTTGGTTATTCCGAAACAGTTTGGCCCCAGAACATTTAGTTTGTTTTTTTCTATTTTGTTTTTTAATTTACTCTGGAGTTTTGAGTCTTTGTCTTCTCCAAATCCTGCTGAAATAATTATTATGTTTTTAATTTTCTTTTTTATGCATTGGTCTAGAGTTTTTAGGACAAATTTTTTTGGAATTGCAATTACTGCTAGGTCTATTTTACGAGGGTATTCTAAAATTGATTTGTAGGATTTTAGGTCTTGAATTTTTTTTGAGTTTGTGTTTATTGGAATTATTTTTGCTTTTGAGAGTTTTGCTTTTTTTGTTAAAATGTGTCCTACTTTTCCTTCAGTATCAGAAGCACCTATTATCGCAATTGAGCTTGGTTTTAGAAAACTATTTAGACCTCTTTTTATCTTGTTCATTTAATTATTTCGAAAGGTATATATAAATAGATTTTGTTTTAAGTTTATGGTTTATTGGGGTGAAAAAAAGAGTGAGGATTTTCTTGAGGAGAATGGTTTTGATGTCGTTGATAGAAAGTTTGTTCGTCGTAGAATTAAACTTAAATCTGCATTAAAGAAGATAGGTTTTCCTTGTGTTATGAAAGTTGTTAGTTCAAAAGTGGTTCATAAAAATAAATTTGGGGGGGTTGTAAATAACATAAATAATTATAGTGTTGCATTAGAGGCTTATTCTAAATTGAAAAAGATTAAAGGTTTTAAGGGAGTAATTTTACAAAAGAAAGTTCAGGGAAAGGAAATTGTTTTGGGGTTGAAAAGAACTCCTGAATTTGGACATGTTTTGATTTTTGGGACTGGAGGTATTGATGTTGAAGTGGAAAGAGACATAGCATTTAGAGCAATTCCTTTCAAGGAAAAAGAAGCAAAGAAGATGATTTCTTCAACTAAGATTTATAAGAAAATGAATAAGAAAGAAAAAGAGCTTGTCTTGGAATCAATTATGAATTTGCAAGAAGTTTCATATCATTATCCTGATATTTTGGAGCTGGATATAAATCCGATGATTCTTGGTTTAGAGTCAGGGATTATAGTTGATTCTAGAATTGTCTGGGAAAAAAGAATTTAATTATTTTTTCTTCTCTTCTTTGCTAAGAGCACTCCAATTAATGCAAGGAACAATGCAATACAGATAACCAAAGATAAAACAATAAGCATTAAGAATAAAACTTCTGAAAGGTAATTTCCTGAGACAGAGTATAGAACAATAGATATTGCTAAAAGAATTAGGAATCCAACAAGGTTTGCTATAATTCTTCTTCTTTTTTTTGCCAATGGACTTCTTCTTGAAGGTTTAGAAATTTTTGTTTTTGGTAATTTTTTTGTTTCTGTTCTTTTAGTAATGGTTTTCTTAGAAACAGACTTCTTTTTTGTTGGAGACTTTTTTGTCGTCTTCTTTTTAGAAACAGTTTTCTTAACAGTCCTTTTTTTCACCGCTTTTTTTCTTGGCGATTTCTTTTTTGCCATGTTAAACTTAATACTTTGTTCTTTTTAAATATTGTTTTTTTACTCTTTTGATGAATCTGTTTTGTTTTTAGGTTCTTTTTGTGAAACTTCCCAATCTATGGAGTCCCAGAATTCATCGTCTGAAGGATCTAGGTTTTTTCTTTCAGGTATTTTTTCAGTGATATTTGAAATTGTTTCGTTCGTTTCTGAAACTATTTCTGAGGTGTTTGGAATCCATTCCATGTTTATTATTTGTCCTGTTATTGATCTTGTATTCTGATAGATTTTTTCAATCCAGGAATTGTATTCTTGAGAGAATGATTTTAGGTCTTCTTTCTGATAGACGTAAAGATTGTGGTTATTTATTATTACTAGTCCAGAAACTGCAAGAAAAATAAATATGAAAAGTAGGGCCCTCATAGCCTATCAAATATCGACTCACTTTGATTTTCAGTTATTGAGTCATTTACTTCGGACCAGTTTTGTTTTAGGGCGTAAGCTGTTACTGCTTTTGTGTTTTGGAAAGCGTTGCCAAGCCAGGAGAAATAAAGTTTTGTTGCTGTTGATACTCCAGAGAAAGTTTTCAAATCAATTTCTTTGTCTTTTATTGCTACAGTAAAACTAACATATGTGAAGATTATCAATCCAATTAAAAACATTGCAAATATCTTATGTTTCATTCTTTTTATCTCTATTAAAACCCATACTGCAACAACTAGCGCAGCCACAATTATGAATGTTGGACTTATTGCCATGTTAAATTTAATGAGGGGAAGTATAAAAAAGTTGTTACTAATGGGCAACCCCTCCGGTTTCCCTTTGAATCCCTTCCTCTAAGTGCTGAACGGTTGAATTTCTAAGCACTCTGATGAATTCAACTAGAGAATCTCCTTTAGAATTTAAAGAAGTAAAATCGTTAATTATAAAAATCAATATATTGTCAGAATAGTTATAGCTCTTTAGTCTCTTTGCCTCCTAGAGGTTTTAAGAGATGTATTAAGAGCAATTTAGCCCGTTAGTACAG
>CAYVFP010000050.1:0-4214 GCA_964451055.1 Candidatus Woesearchaeota archaeon | reverse complement strand
TTCCGCATAAACTCTTTTTATTTCATCTTCGGTAGGATCATATTTTGCAAAACCAAATTTTTCCCTCAAAAAATCAATCAAAATTAAAGCTATGCAAGAAGCAGTAGTCCCTGCAGATCTTATCGGTCCAGAAAAATTAGCAAGAATATAATCTTTTCCTTCTCTAGTCTTCCCTACTTCTAATCCGGTATATCCTTCAATAGGACTAGACACGACTGCCAAGGTTTGATAAGCTAAGCCTATTCTAATTCCTGCATCCATAGATTCCAATACCGAATTAAATTTGCAAAACTTCTCCTCGGAAACTTCTTCTGCAATTTTGAAAACAACCGTCGGATCAAGTTTACCAAATTCTTCTTCCAAGGCAGTAATTCTTTTTGCAATTCCAGAACCCTGCATTTGAGGATAAACTGTTGAAATAAGTCCAACAACTTTCTCTGCCATGTTCATTGCCAAAGGTATCTCTACTTCATCTTCGGGGTCATAACCTTTTGACCTTGCCTCGTTAGCAACTTCGTAAACAAAATCAACTTCCTTTTTCAAATTCTCGAAATATTTTTTAGTACTTTCTTTTAGTTTAACTGACATTTTTAATTTCCTCTAAATTTTCTATTAATTTCAAAATTTCTTCGAATCCCTTGACATTAAAAATATTAGGATGCTTCTCCAATTTCTGATTCCACGGCTTATCAATCAAAAAAGTTTTTATTCCTTTATCTGCACAAATTTTTGCATGCTTTGTACTGTCCTCAATCATAAAATCTACTCCGAGTTCTTTACAAATTTCTCCTTTGTCTTTTCCTTCAGTTCCGATATAAGGATTAGATGAAAAAAACAAACCATAAGCTAACCCCGAAAAATTCTTTTCTAAGCTTTCTTTTGTTCCTTCTCTAAACACTCTCGAGGTAATAAAATAAATTTCATGTTTTTTCGATAACTTCAAAACAAAATCCTTTGCTCCAGGAATCAAGTTCAAATTAGCCATGTCCACACTTTTTACAACTTCAGAAATTTCTAGAGGATCCAACTCAAAAAGCTCATGAAAAGAGTAATTATTAACCTCTTCAAATTCAAAAGATTTATCATGAACTTCCCTTACCAACTTTAATATTTCTTTCGTGAACTCAAAAACAACATCATCTAAATCTACTCCTATTTTCATTCTTTATCCTCTCCCTTTTTATTTTCATTGTTTTTATTTTCTTCGTTATCTTTTTCATCTTTATCTAAAGTTTCAAAATCCAAAATTTTAACAGCCCTAGATTTTAAGTTTATCATCGGAACTTTGCAATGATCTGGAGTATTACCAAATTTTTCCTGATAAGGAGTCATCCCTTCCCAACTTGATCCAGAGACAACAAGAATATTGTTATGGTAAACAACCCCTGATTTATGAGTATGTCCTGAAACAAAAATATCTGGAACTTTAGATAATAAAAGAGGGTCTTTCTCTGAAGGAAAATATTGAACAGAACCATGAGTTGGTGCTAAGTGTCTATGTTTCAAAAGAAACCTCATAATTTTCTCAGGAGAGTTCATTGCCCTTTCTGAAACAAGGGTTGGGATATTATTTGCATAATAAGTAAATGAAAATCCATGATAAAGAAGAACATCAAATCCCTTAAAGTTCTCTGAAGCTCCAATATTAACCAAACTAGGATTTTCAACGACAATAACATTCTCCATTTCATAAAGTGGCCACGCATACTTCTCATCTAAAACAGGTTGTGGTTCCATAAGCCTAACACAATCATGATTTCCAGGAGAAATAATAATTTGAATGTCTTTTCTAACTTTTCCCAAAAGAGTTGCAATCCCTAAAAACTGATCTTCTAAATCTGAAATAACTAAATCCCTTTCCTGATTAGGATAATTTCCTACTCCTGTGATTAAATCCCCTACAATAAATAAATATTTGATTTTTTTAACTTCTGGATCAAACTTATGTCCTTCGTTAAGATAATTTATAAATTTTTCAAAATCTTTTTCCAGAAAATTTTCAGAGCCATAATGAACATCTGAAATAAACAAAGCATACTCCTCTTTTGGAGATTTTTTTCTTTCTGAAACAACTGTATCAGGAAAGATTATTTCATTAACAAAAAGAATTTCATTATTTCCAAATCCCTTAAAACCTAAAACAGCATCTAAAGGAATATCCTCTGCAATCGCAGAAAGATCCTCATTATCTTTATTAATTAAAACTTTCATCTTTCCAGAAAGATCTTCAACTTCAAAAATAAAATTTTTATTCTTTGTTATTGTTTTTTTGAAAACCATTCCTATAACGGATATCTTCTCTCTTGAACCAGAAGAAATCTTACCTATTGAAATAAGATTATCTAGCCTAGAATCATTTTCAAGAACATTTTTCAAAAATTCATATCTTGCCCTAAAATGCCTTAGAAAATCTTTCATAACCAAACTTTTTCCAGGAGAACAATAAGATGTTAAGACTTTAACCGAAGAAGATTCTAATTCTCTTTTAGGAGATTCATTTTCTATCCTTGCCTTTTCTTTCTTTTCATAATCTTCCTTTTTTTCAAAAATTAAATTACCCTTCAAAAAATCTAAATCTTTTTTTTGCTCCTCTGACAAATTAGAATAAATAGAATAAACTTTTTCCTTATTTCCTAAGAACAACTCTCTTGAAATAAAGTTTTTATTGAAACTTTTTTTAATTTTAATTAAGAAATCCCTAGACGAATCTAAATTTTTCACATTTCCAAATAAATCATTCAATCCATTATTCAAAAGAATTTTTTCTTTCTTACAAAAATCCATTAATTCCCGAGACATTTTAACACCTAAATATAATCAAGAGATTTCTCGATAATTTCAATAGTCTTATTCAAAATATTATTTGAAATAGCTAATCTAATCTCTCTCATTCTTCCTCCACGTCCTTTCGAAATAACTCTAACGTTAATTATTCCCAACATATCAAATTCTTGAATAATATCACTAACTCTTCTTTGGGTTAAGACTTCTGTCTTATCTTTCTTACAAAGACTTTGATAATAATTATAAACATCCCCTGTGAAAAATGATTCATCTTTATTTTTTTCTGTTAATTTGATAATTGAATACAAAACAAGTTGAAACTGTTTAGGTTCAGAGCTAACAATATCCAAAATTTTATCTTTTTCTATTTTATTATTTGACTCATCAATGTGTTTTAATTTAATTTTCGAAGAACCTTCTCTCTCTGCCAACTCTCCTGCAACCCTAAGCAAATCAAGTGCTCTTCTTGCATCTCCATGCTCTCTAGCAGCATAAGCAGCACATTTAGCAATAACTCCCTCTTCCAAGACATTTTCCTGAAATGCGGCATCAGATCTTTTTTTAAGAATATCTTGAATCTGCAAGGCATTATAAGGAGGAAAAACAATTTCTTCTTCTGAAAGACTACTTCTAACTCTTGGATCGAGAACATCTAAAAAAGTCAAATTATTACTTATCCCTACAACAGAAATCTGGGATTTAGATAACTCAGAATTTAATCTAGTTAAATTATAAAGAAAATTATTTGAAATTTTTTTAACTGTTTGATCAATTTCATCAAGAATCAACACCACTAACTGCTTCCTTTCATCAATCAGTTCAATAAACTGAGAATAAACTGCCTGAGTGGGTAAACCCGTAGATGGAACTTCTCCTCCAAGCTTTTTAATTAGCTCTGCTAAAATTCTATATTCAGTATCTGAAATCTTTTTAAGTTTACAATTCAAATATTCTATTCTAAGTTCAAAATCAAGATCTTTTTTCAACCTCTTCATTAATTCATCTCTAACATATTGAATAGAAAGAGTTTTTCCTGTCCCAGTTTTACCATAAAGAAAAAGATTACTTGTTCTATCTCCCCTAAGTACAGGGGCAAGTATTGAAGCAATCTGTTTAATCTGTTCTCCTCTATGTAAAATAGAACTAGGTTTATGATTTATCTGCAATAAAGATTTATCCTTGAAGATAAGATTTTTGTCTATAGATTCAAATATTTCGTCAAGTTCTCCAGCCATCTCAAAACAAATTCATTACTCTATTTAATTGTTTAGGTGGTAAAAAATACAAATACACACCCACGTTGGTTTCGCATGGAAAATAGTCCATTTAGAAACTAGCTATTCGGAGAACTGCATATTTTATATATAAAAGATCATAACCACTAAAAAAGAAAAACACCTTTATTTCTTATGGAAAGAGAATAATAATAA
>CAYVFP010000049.1:0-4312 GCA_964451055.1 Candidatus Woesearchaeota archaeon | reverse complement strand
GCAAAGATTTCAACAAGCTGTATTCGGAAATATTCTTTTTCTGAGCCTATGACTTTGCTTGAATGGTAAAATTCATTAAAGTACTGGGCTAATTCATAAGAGTAATTTGCGATTGCAGAAGGAGTTGTTTGTTCGTATGCTTTTTTTGCAATCGCTGGGAACTCTGATATTTTCTTTACTAACGCAAATTCTTTTTCGTCTGCTTTTTCAAAGTCAACCTTTTGGGATTTCTTTTTTTCTTTTTCATAATTCCTGAATATAGATTTTGCTCTTGCATAGCTGTAAAGCAAATAAGGCCCAGTATCTCCCTCAAAGGATACAAATTTCTTTAAGTCAAAGACAATGTTGTTTGAACGATTGTTTTTCAAATCTCCATAATAAATTGCAGCCAGAGCAACTTTTAACGATCTTTCTTCTAACTCTGAATCTTTAAGTTTTGGGAAACGTTTTTTGATTTCCTTTCTTGCAAGTTCCTTTGTATCGTCAATAATCTCTTCCATAAAGAACGTTTTTCCTGTTCTTGTTGCTAATCGTTTTCCGTCTTTTCCAAGATAAAGTCCGTGAGAAATATGATAACAATCTTTTGCCCAATCGTAGCCCATTAGTTCGAGGATTTTGAATACTTGTTGAAAATGTAATGTTTGCTCCTGGCCTACTTCGTAAATCATCATATCAAAATCGTATTTTTCTTTCCTGGAAATTGCTGAGGCTAAGTCTCGAGTTGCATAAAGAGTCGAACCATCAGATTTTTCTATTAACGCAACGCCTAAATTATATTTTTCAAGGTTAACAATTTTTGCTCCTTCGCTTTCTTCTAGAAGTTTCTTTTTCTCTAGAGTTTTAATTACGGACTTCATGTCTTTTTCATACATTGATTCTCCGAGCATTACATCAAATTTAATTCCCATTCTATCGTATGTTTTTTTAAATTCGGCCAAAGAAATTTCACGAAATCTTTCCCAAAGATATTTTGCTTCTTTATCTCCTTTTTCTAATTTGGAAAACCATTCCCTAGAACGTTCGTCGTATTCTTTTTTTGAGTTTATTTTTACATAAATTTCATAAAGATGTTTCATTGGATCTTTTTTTAGCTTTATTTCATCTCCAAATTTTTCATATGCATGCATTAATTTCCCAAATTGAGAACCCCAATCTCCGAGATAGTTCGCTCTTATTGTTTTGTAACCTTGGAATTTGCAAAGATTTGAGATTGAGTTTCCGATTATTGTTGAACGCAAATGACCTATCCCAAAAGGTTTTGCTATGTTTGGGCTTGAAAATTCAATTAAGGCTTTCTTTCCTTTGAAATTTTTTGATGAGCCGTAGCTGTCACGTTGTTTCATGACAGTGTTGATTATTTCTTTAGAAAATTTTTTTCTATTTATGAAGAAATTTAGATAGGGTCCAGCTGTCTGGATTTTTTCAAAATGTTTGGGGTCTCCAAGTTCCTCTCGGATATCGATTGCGATTTGATTTGGGTTTTCCTTAAGTTGTTTTGAAAGAATAAAGCATGGAAAAGCGAAGTCTCCGTTGGTGTAATCTTTTGGAACCTCAAGAAGTTCTTGGATTTTTTCTTTTGATAGCTCTCCTCCAAGGGATTTTATTGGTTTGTAAAGTAATTTTGAAATTTCCTCTTTCATGATTTATTTAGGGACGGGAGAGTTATAAATATTTGGGATATGATAACGATAATCTTATTAATAATTAAATTTTATTTAGGCTATGAAATATTCCAAATTAGAAATGAGGAAATTTGCTGAAAACCATTTAAAATTATTTTTTAGTGAATTAGATGAATTAATTGTTAAAAAGAAAATTAAATTTGATTTGATTCTTGGAGCAGGAAATTCGGGAGTTGGAATGATAAAATTAGTTAAAATTTTCTATAGAGAAAGAAAATTAAAATGTCCAAAAACCCTAAATGTTCCTTTTTATCGTTCTTGGCATGATATTGATAGAAATTATCTTTTAGAGAAGGTAAAATATCAGTTAAAAAATAAAAAAATAAGGAAGGTACTTTTTGTGGACGATGAGATAGGTTCTGGGGAAACATTCAAGAGTGTTGCAAATATGGTTGTTGATGCACTCAAAAGTAAATCAGAAATAGAATTTTATATCTTGGCTGAAACAAAAAGAATGAAAAAAACTTTTAGAATTAAAAATTCAAAGGTTAAATTTATTCCTTTTACTGAAAGAATTGAAAGAGGAGTTTATAATGTTATTTCAAAGTGCATTCCTAATAAAATTAATTTGGAAATAAATAAGGCTAGACTAGAAAAATTAGATTCTTTTGAAAAATTTAACATACTTCTAAATGAGCCTGTTAAATCCCTAAGAAATAAAAAACCTTATTTTAGTATGAAACTAAATAAAATAGCGAATGAGAAAATTCCTGGGATTAAAAGAATGAGAAAGAAATTCAGAAAGTATATAGAATCATTTATTCATTAATTTATTTTACAATTGCCCAGACCATATCATTAAGATACTTTCCGTCCTTGAATTTATTTTTATGAAGAATTCCTTCTAACTTAAATCCTGTTTTTTCGAGAATTCTTGCAGAAGCCTTATTTGTATCCCTACACATTGCCTCAAGACGCTTTAGTTTGTATTTCTTTAAAGCATACTTCGTTAATAATTTTGCAGCTTTTGTTGCCAATCCCTTTCCTCTAAACTTTGGATGTACGCAATAACCAAGATAAGCTCTATGTTCAAAATTTCTTTCATTTAATGCATTTAACTCTACCCAACCTGCAAACTTTCCATCAATTTCAATTATCCACTTCTCATCCGAAGGTTTCTTCTTTCTGAATTCATTGGCTTTCTTTTTACAAGATTTTTCTGCAGATTCTAAGTCCTTTAATGCACTCATAAAATTATCTTTTGTTTTTTTATCTTCATAACATTCTAGAATTCCTTTCGCATCACTTACTTTTACTGGCCGTAAAATAAATCCTTTTCCTTTTATTGTTGTCATTTTTCTTTACATGACTAATGAGAAATATTTTATAAAGTTACCTTTATTTAGAAAGATTATTAGAATTTTCTTGTGTTTCTAAAATCAACCTTGATGCTTCATCCAAAATTTCTTTTCTATCTTTTTCCTTAAACTTATACTTTTTAGAGAAAAATGGTTCTGTTGAGGCAATGTCCCATAGATAATTTGATTTGGAACTGCAAAAATCAACTTTTAGAGAATCTTTTCCCGAATAAACCCTTGCAGGTAGAAACAATAATTTAACTAAAGGATTTTCTGAAAAAGGGAAGGGGTCATTTAAGTCTAATAAAAGGGAATTTTTACTATAATTCACAAAAACTCTAAAGTTTTTATTTTTCTCATTTAGATATTTTACACCCATAGAATCTTCTTTTAGTTCAAAATCATTTTTACCAGTTAATCCTTCTAAATTTTTCTTTAAAGTTTCAACTGTACTATTTCCAGATTCCAAATCAGGATATTCATAATCTCCTAAACCAAATTTTATTTTCATGTATTTCTCAGGCACTATAAGTATTTAAATCTTTCTATTTGTTACCTTTATTCAATGAATACATATTTAATTACTAATAAGAGTTAAGTAGAGAGCTCCCTTGCCAGAACTCGTCAAGACTTTCCATAAAAATTCTACTAAGGTATCAAATAAATCTCACAAGATTAATCGAAGATTTACTCGTTCAAATTATGCATCCAGCGGAACGAATAATTAAATTGGGCTGGTCGGGTGGGAAAGAATTATTCTAGTTTTAAGATTTCTAAAACCTTTTTATGAATTTCTTCAATAGTGGGGTTTGCGTCAATTTCGTGAAATTCAAAGTTTTCTTTGAGAAAATTAATTATTGGTTTTGTTTTTTCTTCGTATTCTCTAAACCTTTTTGTGATTATTTCTTTTCTATCGTCTTCTCTTCCTTCGTTTCTATCTGAAAGTCTTTTGTGTGCAACTTCTGGATTAAGTGTAAAAAATATTACTGTATCAACGAGACTTTTTTCTTTTGCAAATTGGGCTTGAGGGAGGGTTCTTACTGCCCCATCTAAAATATATTTATCTTCGCCAGAAACGTTTTTTTCTATCAAATCAAAAATCACTTCGTCAGGCAAAAGGCCTCCTTGGGCCATGTATTCTTTGTATTTTTCAATTTCAGGATTATTGCTTTTTATTGCTTCTCTTATTACGTCGCCAGTAGAAATATGCTTGAATCCCTTTTCCGCTAAAAGTTTTGCTTGAGTTCCTTTTCCTGAACCAGGCATTCCTAAGAATAGAAGTTTTTTCATAGAAAATTAAGGGAAGAGGAAGTTAAAAAGTTTTTGAAATTG
>CAYVFP010000048.1:0-4553 GCA_964451055.1 Candidatus Woesearchaeota archaeon | reverse complement strand
TTTAGAAGGAAAGATTTATATATTGTTACTTTATAATAGTTACATCTTTAAAGTGACAAAATGGGAAAGATAATTAAGTTAGATACAGAATGGTTGATTCCTACTCAGCCAGAGCTCAAAGAAAATCAATTTGAAATTCTTCTTGGGCATTATTTAAGGAGTTCTGGTAAAGATTTTTTGATTCCAGTTAAACCTTCTGAAGACAAGGATGGAAAATTTCTTCATTATAATGGACATCATTCTGCTTGTTTAATTGATGTTGTTGGGAAGAGACTTGGCTCGGGAATTTATGGATGGATTCCTGGGCATAATAGAGATTTTATTCCAGAAGAATTGACGGGAAGATATGTTAACGATTGGTTTAATCAAGATAATTGGACAATTGAGGGAAGGTTTGGAAATCTTGAAAAAGAGAGAAAAGGCTGTCCCAATTCTATTGCAGAGATGAGAGAAAAATATTCATGGCTTAATTCAATGGAATCTATGCTCAATTATTTTTTTCCTCATTTAGGTAAAAAAGTTTAATATATATCCAAAAACAATATATGTCGACGGGAAATTTTAATAGAAGTTGTGTAAAAGTTTAAATAGTAGAACTGACTGAAAAAGTGAGAAATGAAAATTTCAAAAAATTTACACGAATTTGACTTTAGAATCCTTAGGGGATTAGAGTTGGAAAAGAGAAAGTTTGAGTTAATGAACTTTGGAATGGAAATGAGTTTAGGAACTTTAAGCTTCGTAAGAGAGACATTAGAAAATGGCAAAGAAAGTCACAGGTTTGAAAAAGTTGATAGCAGGTTTGATGATTCCTTTAGCTGTGACCTTCTCACCCGGTTTGAATAATGGCTCTGAATTGGATTCTGATTTTAAAAAAGAAAAAGTTGAGAAGTATCTTGAAAGAATGGCCGAGAAAGAAGCTTTTGAAACTAGAAATTTTATTTATTCTGTAAATCCTTCTCCGAAATATTCTACTGATGGAGGAGAATGTTCGGCATATGTTCGAGATGTCGGGAAGGACTTTTATGGAAAAGATTACTTTTTTGCACATGCATGGGACAGAAAACACCTAGACAATTTAATTTACTCTTTCTCTAGTCAGGAGGATTCTTTTGAGAAACTAAAAGAATTGGAAAAAAAAGGAATTTTTAATAAAGGAATGGTCTTAGGAGTTTGGCATAGACCTCCAAGAAATTCTGAAAAAGATATTTATGGAAATAAAGCAGATTATTCTCATAATGTTATTTTTAGAGGGATTGATTCTGAAACGGGCAAATATATTTTCGATCACGAATGGGGGAATAAACAAGACACTATTTCATTGTCTTCAATGAGGAAGAAAGGATGGAAAATCCATGACTTAATTGATGAAAATCCTGTTGCTTATGCTGAAGCTGTTGAAAATTATTCTTCAAAGAAATCTTAATTTTATCCTGGTCTTTGGAAAGTTCCTAAATGTTTATAAATAATTTTAGCTTAGTTTTTTTAACGATGGGGAAAATAAATAAGAGAGTGATACTTTTTGTTGGGTTTTTGTTAGCTGTTGTTAGTCTTGCTCCGTTTTCTCTGGCAGAGGTTAGCCTTAGAGATTCTGTCAATCCTGTTTATAATCTTGGCGATGTTATCAAATTGCCGATAACGCTTTCATTTGAAGAAGATTTTTCAGATATTTTTGTTTTGAGCTTGGTTTGTGATGAAGGGAGAGTTGAATTTTACAAAGAATATATTTATTTGTCCTCGGGCGAAAGCGCTTCTAAGACTGTTTATGTTCCTTTAATTAAAGATTTGGTTAACAACTTGAAAGGAGAATGTTCGATTGTTTATTCTTTGGGCTCTGGTGAGAATGTTTTGGTTGAAAGTTTTAAGATTTCTGATAAGATAGAATTAGATATTGATAAAGATAAATCTGAGTTTGTTCCGGGAGATAATATGAATTTAAGAGGAACTGCAATCAAAGAAAATGGGGAACTTTTCAAAGGAGAATTAAAGGTTTCTATTGATGGGGGAAATTCTGAAGATATTATTCTTACAAAAGATGTTAGTGCCGAAACTTTTAGTTTGAATGTGATTATTCCAGAGGATTTCGAGGCAGGAACGCATTTAATGAGTTTGGAAGCTATAGAATATAATTCAAATGGAGATGTTTTAAATCAAGGAAAAAGAGAATTTTTTATTGATGTAGCTCAAATTCCTACTAATCTTGAATTGATTTTTGAGGAAAGGAAAGTTAATCCTGGAACAGTAGTTTTATTTAGGGCAATACTTCACGACCAGACTGGAGAGAGAATGGATTCTAAAGTTTATTTTGCATTGAGAAATTCCGATTCAGAAATTGTTCAAAAATCAGAAGGTAAAACTGGAGAGATGATGGAATATAAAATCAATAGTACAACAAAACCCGGAACTTGGAGTGTTTCTGCATATTCAAACGAATTGAATCAGAGAGCAAGTTTTGAAATTAATAGCTTTGAGAGTGTTGATGTTGAGCTTATTAATGACACACTAATAATTGAAAATGATGGAAATGTTCCCTTCAATGACTCTATAAAAATTGAGATAGGAGGACAAGTTGTTGAGATTCCTGTTTCTCTAGATTATATGGAGAGTTCCAAGTATAAGCTTACTGCACCGAAGGGAGTTTATGAGGTTAGTGTTGAGGGAGTTACAGAGACTGTTTCTTTAACAGGACGTGCAGTAGATGCAAAAGAAGTTTCCAGTTCTTCTAAAAGAGGAGCGGGGAACATTATTTTTTGGATATTTGTAATAGTAATTTTAGGATTCGTTTTGCTTTTGATAATTAAAAGAGGATACAAAAGAGCATTTTTCGGAAGGTTAAGAAGATTTCCATTGCCAGTCCATAGAAAAAAGAAAGATAAATATAAAGAAGTTTCAGCTTCAGGAATCCCTTCATCCGGAGGATTAGCTAGGCCTAAACTGCCTTCAGAAATCTCTTTATCAATTAAAGGAAGCAAACAAAATGCAGGCGTTGTTTGTTTGAATATAAAAAATTATTCTGATATTTCTTCGGGTCAAGGAAATAGTTCTGAGACTTTGTCTAAAATAATATCTCTTGTTGAATCTGCGAAAGGTTTTGTTTTTTCTAACAGAGGTTCTCTGTTCTTTATCTTTGCTCCTTCAAAGACTAAAACTTTCAGAAATGAAAATACTTTGATTCAGGTTTCTGATGAAGCGAAGAGGATTCTTAATGAACATAATAAAAAGTTCAAGGTTAAATTTGATTATGGTTTTTCGTTAAATTATGGGACAATTGTCACAAAAGAAGAAGATGGAAAGATGAAGTTTATGAGTATGGGAACATTAATGAGCGATTCTAGAAAATTGGCTAATCTTTCTAAAGGAGAAGTTTTGATTTCAGAGAAAGTTAAAGAGAGATTAAGTTCTGAAGTTAAAACTGAAGCGAAGGTTTTCGGATCTACTAAGGCTTATACTGTTAAAGAAATAATTGATAAAAATAAACATAATACTTTTATTAAAGGATTTATTGCTAGACAGGAACGTGAGAGAATGAAGGAAAATAACAAGAAATAATTCTTTATTTTTTATTTAGTTCTTCTTTAGACCTATTTTCTTTTTTTGTATTTTCCTTAGGTTTATCTTCTATCTCTTGAACAGATTGTTTCTTTTTCTTTTTAATTATTTTCAGCTTGTCTCTTAACTCTTTTATTTTTTTATTTATGTAAAATTCTGTTTCTTTTTTTTCAGAGTTTTCATCTCTAGTTTCGGATTCTTTTTCTTTCTCCTCTGGATCTTTTGATTTCTTTTTGAACCATCCAGAAATTTTTAGTCCATATTTTATTACTCCCCAACTTAAACCTCCAAGGAAGAGAACTATTCCAATTATAATCATCATAAGGAAAACGTTGTTTGCTCTTGAGAAGAAAATGCCAATTAATTCGAAGACTATAGAATCATCAAATAGAGAAGAAGTCCATTTCAAGGCTTTTAGAGGGAGTGCAGAGAGAGCTACGATTATCCCTGAAGTCATCAAAGCGCTGTATTTTTTATCTGAGATAAAGAAGAATAGCAAGAAAAGAATTAATGAAATTATTATTGTTATTTTGAACTTTTGTTGAAAATAATCTTTTGTTTTTTCCGAAATTAAAACGAATGGTTGGTTGGAGGTTTTTATGCAATCTAATATTTTGCATTCGTAGTCCTTATAGTATGTATCATTTATGAATGTGCCGACACTGTAATCTATTGTTTCGTTCGCGCCTTGTTTTATTATTTCACAAGGGATTTTGAAAGAATATTCTCCAGAATTGAAGGTATATGTTTCATGGTCGTAGCAATAAAGTTCTAGGTTTTCAAAGTTAGAGTTTATTTCGGGAATCAAATCATATTCTTGTAAAGTGTTTTTTGCAACTCCTTGCAATTCGGGGTAAAGAGTTTGGTGTTCTAGAGACCAATTTACGGTTAGAAATAAATTTGATAGTAGAAGTCCTATGAATAATAGCGTTGAAATTAGGACAAGTAGTGCACCTCTTATGAAACCCATGGTTTAGTTAGGTTTTGGGAGTTTATAAAATTAATTT
>CAYVFP010000047.1:0-4606 GCA_964451055.1 Candidatus Woesearchaeota archaeon | reverse complement strand
TAGAGGTTACGTTCCAAAAATAATTCCTCCAGAAAATTGGCAATCCGCAGTGCAAGAATTTTATAAAAAGAAGGGAGATGAAAAAATAGAAAAAGATGCGCAAAGATTTGCTAGAACAATGGAATCAACACTTTTTGGAGATATGGATATAATGTTAGGATGGGACAAAGAAAAAGGATTAGACAGAATAAGTCTTGGAACACATCCTGGGATCTACCTCAATGAAAATAATGACTGGCAAGAGCACAACTTAGGAACAAAAACCTCTCTTGTTGCTACAGGAATAATTCTTAACTACTATGCAGAATTATCAAAATATATTAAATAATCAATTTTCAGAAAACAAAGAATAAATATATTGAAAAGGAGATATTCTTAAATTATCCAAAAAACCATTATTCAATAAAACCCCTTTAATTTCGGGGAGATAAGCTTCAAGAACTTTTTGAGTCAACTCGCTTTCCTTTTCTTTTCCAAAGACCGAAACAGAATAAATTGAATCTCCAAGAACAAATGAATCAAAATACCCTTTACTATTCTCTATTCCTTCAAAACAATCAACCTTCTTCAAATGAAACACGAACCCTAATTCTTTTCTGAAAATCACATAAAAAATAAGAATCAAAACAATATAAATTTAACCCAAAAAAATAAAAAAATTTAATATATAAAACTAATTCTCAGAGTTATCTATTTCTGTGGAAGAATTATAACTAAATTTACACCCTTTACGGAAATTAGGATTCTTAAGAATTAAAAGCTCTGCCGTTGGAATAAATTCTTCAACCAATAATTTTTCAAGATCTTTATTCCCAAAGTTAGTCTCTACACAAATGGAATAAATACTATTCCCAATAATATGATAATCAAAATAGTTTTTCATTGATTCTGCTTCTGTTACATTTTCAACTAAATCAAAAACAACATTATAATTTGATTTCTTAATTTCCATAAAAGAAATAAAAAAAGTAACTATTTAAAAGTAACTATTAAATAATAACCTCAGCTCAAATAAAAGATAAAAAACTTAAAGACAAAAAACAAAAAAATAAAATTCCTCGCCCCTATACGAAACCCCTATCTTTCGTCAAGGAATCAATTGAACATTATTAAAAGAGAATTTATTTTCTCTTCTTTTTAACTGCCTTTTTCTTTGCAGTCTTTTTCTTTGCTGTCTTCTTAACTGCTTTCTTTTTTACAGTCTTTTTCTTAGCGGCTTTTTTCTTTTTCTTTCCGCCTCTAGCCATCTTTGCCTCACATACATTTCCCTTTCCGTCAACGTAGTAAAGATACCCTGGCTTTCTTGTAACAGCGTTCTTAACTAAAATTTTTCCCATTTAGTTCACCTCCTTTTAGTATAGGATTTTAAATCCCACAGTTTATAGACGACAAATTAGTATTTAAATGTTTTGTCCTCGACGAGAGATTTACAAATATCCTTATATTCTGAATTGCAGGGAATTTCTATCAATTTAACAAATTTTTCCGACGGCAAAATCCTAAATTTCCAAGGTTTAACTTTTCTAACCTCGACAATCTTTCCTAAATGGTCTAACCAAATTGCAATAAAATCATAATTAACAAACATAGAATGTATTGCCATTTTTACTGGTTTCTTAAAGTCAAAAAGTAGAGCTTTTGCTTTCTCTCTTCTAGAAAACATAAGCCCCAACCACTCAAGATACCAAGGAACAATCTTCAACTCAAGTTCTTTCTTTTCCTCACCAATTTTCAACACAATCTTTCTCTTATTCATCACAATAATAATTAAAAAGGATTTATAATTATTAGGAAAATGATAAAATTAAAGAATACTCAAGAAGCAATAAATGGATTAGCAAAATTGCTTATTCAAGAGCCAGGATTAATTCCTAATCTAAAAATAACAAGAAACCTCTTAAAACAAAATAATTGCCTGGATCTAAAGTCAATGAGCGAGAAATATTTCAATAGCCAATTAGAAATAATCAGAAAAGCGCAAGAAATAGCAAATGAATCTATATGGTACGGATTTTCTCTTATAGACGGTCTTAATGGAGGAAATGAGGGATATATTTTATACAAAAGAGTAGGAAATAGAATGGCTCCAATAATAAAAGATTTTGAAAGAGGATGGGATTCTCCTATAAGAAAGAGACAAGATTTACAAGGTGAAATAAACAGAATAAAAATAGATAAAATAATAACCTATCTTCCCCACAATGATGAAACCCTTTTTTCCCAAAGATATGAAATTCAAGATTTTGAAGAAGACGAATTTGTACCCTTTAAACACAAACATGAACCCCTAGATGATTTAGATCTAAAAGACTTTAAAGGAAATCCATTAAACATAATAAAATTCAACCAGTATCAAGTTCTAGAATTTGAAAAAGATCTTGAATTAGTTATCTAAATTAGATTATTAATCTATAACTACTGATTTTTCAGCCAAGAGCTCCTGATATTCCTTATATTTCTTATTAACAGCCCTGTCTGTGACAAAATCATGGTGCCTAAACCCTCCTCCAAAAGCTTGAGGAATATGCATCAATTCATGAATAATTGTTTTAACTTGTTCTTCTTTAGGTAATTTCTCGAAGGTAGGACACAGAAATTCAATGGCATAAAACGCATCTTCTGCTAAGGCTTTCTGCATCAGCTTTCCTAAAGCATGACATCTTGCGATTGTTCCCCTCGCTGTGCTGCCATAGGCCCTAAAACATCTTACTCTATCAACTTTAACATGCGGAAACAAAAGCAAAGAAACCTCTTCTGCAATTCTCTGCAAATCTGGAGCATATTCATATCTCATTCAAAATGAATGCCAAATTAGTTTATATCTTTTTCTCAGAATTTCATAATGATTTTCTACACAAATTTTATAAACCTTAAAAAATATCAAAAACCCTACAGAATAAAATGGCAAAACAAACACACAACTACAAAAACCTGAGAAGAATTTTAGAAAAACTAAGACAAGAAATAAAGCAAGAGTTCGATAGAGATTTATTTCTCCAAGATATAGATGAATATCTCTGTAATGGAGCTTACCAAAAAGTTCACAGAATGAAAAAAGACGAAAATAAATATCAATGGATAAAAATTGGAAAAAGGCCTGCAAAAAAGAAATCCCTTGATTCAAATCTTAACGAATCAAAAACAGAGAAAATGAGAAAAGAAATTGATGTTAAAGAAGAAGATCTTAATTTCTTAGAAAAGGGATATCGAGAACTCTGTAATAAATACAAAATGAATCTGTCCAGAACAGATTTAAATCAAGGGAACAAGGAACTAAGAAAATTCTATGAAACAATTAGAAAATACGAAATAGATTTCTACGGAGACAAACTAAAAATAGATTTTCTTCCAGGAAAAAAACATAACTAATCTACTTCAATCTTCTTAACTTTAGAACTAAAACCTGAAACAATTCTAACTTTCTTAAACCCCATCTTTTTCTTAATCAACTTTTCAATAGATTCATTTGCTTTACCTTCGATAGGCTTAGCTTTAACCCAAACTTCATATTCCTCTTCTGAAATTCTCCTAACTTTTTCCCGAGAAGAATTCGCATGAACTTTAACATTGATTTTCATATATGAAAGAGTGAATGCGAATTTATATAATTATTTCAAGATTCCACGACGAATAACCAAAAAATAAAAAATTTGAAACAAAACTTTTTAAATAAACTTTAACTTTAAATCTGATGGAAAAAAAGAGGAAAGCAGAAAAATCTAAATTCGTTAAAGTTAGAAAATCTGGAATCCATAATAAAGGAGTTTTTGCAAAACGCGACATCCCAAAAGGAGCAAAAATAATTGAATACGTCGGAGAAATAATTACAAAAGCTGAATCAGACCGTAGAGCAGAATCCCAACTATCTCAATCCGAAAACCACACAAAAGACGGAGGAGTTTACATCTTTGAGTTAAACAAAAAATATGATATCGACGGAAAAGTAAAGTGGAACAAAGCAAAATACATAAACCATTCCTGCAATCCCAATGCTGAAACAGATAACATTAAGGGACACATCTGGATTATAGCAACAGAAGACATAAAGAAAGGAGAAGAAATAACTTACAACTATGGATATGATTTAGAAAATTATCAAGAACATCCTTGTATGTGCGGTTCAAAAAATTGTGTAGGATATATTGTTGCAGAAGAACATTGGCCAAAATTAAAAAGAAAATTAAAAAACAATTCAAAGAAAAAAGTTAAAAAATCCTCAAAAAAGCCTAAAAAAAGAAAATAAATTACTTCTCCAAATTAATATATTCGTATAAATTTCTCCAATCTCTATTATTGAAATAATTAATAGTTTTATAATTCATTTTACTTTGTTTGTTAACAAAATCGGATAAATCTCTCTTGGCATTATAAAATTCCTTACTATTAGAATCAATTTTTCCATTCCCATTCAAATCATAATATTCAATTACTTCTTCCTTCATTCTCTCCTCTTTTCCAGATTCAAAACCCAAAAAAACAATAGCTCCCATGAAAACTACTCCGCCAATAAAATAAAAATTAGTTAACTTTTCCAATCTCTTTCTAAGAATTCCTTTTTTCATTAAAAATCAAATAATCAAAAATTTATAAAGATTTATCTTAGAAT
>CAYVFP010000046.1:0-5004 GCA_964451055.1 Candidatus Woesearchaeota archaeon | reverse complement strand
CGCCTTTTCTTTTATTAAAAATAAAATATAATTCTAATGTCCTAACCAAGGTCCAGTTGTTAAGGTCTTCTTCTAATTTAAGATAATTATAATTAAAAGAATCTTTGTAATCATTAACTATCCTTTCTTTTTTTATTGGATTAGAAATAATTAAAGAGGAGATATCTCTCGCAGGATGTCCTATTCCCGCTAGTTCAAAATCAAAATAATAATTTTCGTCGTTATAAAAAATAAAATTCTTTGGGGTTAGGTCGCCATGCAATAATGTTTTTATGTTTCTGTTTAGTTCTACTTCTCTTAATTTATATTCCACCTCTCTATCAAAGAGACGGGAGATCTCTTCGTTTTGTAACAAATATTTTGAAACCTTCTTAATATCATGTTGCATAAATAATTTATTCTTTTTTGGCGGATTTTCTATAAAATAATTATGAACTTTTGCCCAATCTTTTATTGCAAGAGGAATATTTTTCTCTCCTCCATCAATAAGATATGTTTTAATATTCAATCCTTCAATCGAATAAATTGTGGGAGTTTTAATAAGTTGATTCTCTCTGAAAAAATTGTAAAAAAACTCTTCTCTCTTTAAAAATATTAATTTTTGATGTTCTTTGGAAACTACTTTTTTTCTATCTACTCTTTCAACTTTTGATTTGTTTCTATTAAAATTATTACTCATTTTTCATTGTTAGTATTACTACTAAATCTGAGGCATTTATTTTATTAGGGACAATTGAATCAAACACCATTTCTCTATAATCCATTCCAAGGCTCCCCATAATTTCTTTTCTTAAGTTTGGATTATCTACGGGATTTCTGTAACTCTCCCTTACTCTTGCATCATAGACATAAGCCGAACAGATAATTCCTCCATTTCTTAAATGTTTTTTTAGAGGCAAAATGATTTTTTCACAAAATGAATTAAATGAATTTTGATTGTTTGGGTAAATTTGTTGTGAATAATCTGCCAAATTTGAAAGAAATATCGCGTCAAAATTATCTTCTAACCTGGGGGATAAAGCCCGAATATTAGAATTAATCAAAGGGATGTTTTTATCCTGAATATTTGATTTTGTTTTCTCAAAATTATATCTTGAGAATAAATAGGGGTTGGTTCTAATCCTTAAATCATCCAGATCGAATCTTTTATTAAACAATTTCCCTTTCCTTAAATCTAACCCCTTAAATCCATAATCTTCATAGATATTGTCAAAAAAACTTAGGCAAGATTCAGAGAGATCTCTTCTTAGAACCTTATAAGTCCCAAAATCCATTGATTGATTATTCTCAATAAGAAAATATTTTTTAAAACCTTCAAAGTCCAACCTTCTAAGAGCAGTAAATTTCAATTCTGCAAACAAGGTAGCGAGAGAATTAATATCAAAACCAACTACTCTATTTGCACCATAATAAAAAGAATTTAGAATGTGATCTCCAGAACTTGTAATAGATAAAACTTTTTTATTTTCTAAATTTAGATTTTTCATGTATCCTGCTAAATTTTCTGTTGTAAAGGGGTATACTTTAGACCTCTCTCTAAAAATGGGCATCTTAAATTTTCTGAGCTAAAAAGATAATTATTTTATGTTGATGCATTTCTTCTCCATGTTTCTTGGAAAGGCAAAGCTCATTTTTAATTATCCTCCAGTCAGAGTATAGTTTATTTAACTCCTCTTTATTTGGATAAAAATGAATCTTATCATTGTATTTCTCCTCATTTGACATACAAATAAAAAAGTTAAATCCTTCTGAAGAGGTATTTTCTTTTATTTTCTTTATCATTTGGTGAGCTTCTTCTCTTTTAAGAAAATGTAAAATTCCGGTTCCAACAACTAAATCATATTTTTTTTCAAATTTAAAATCTCTAATATCCTTTTGAATAAAAATTAAGTTGTCTTTTGGTTCAATTGTATTTTCCTTGTCTACTCCTGTAACACTTATTCCTCTATCAATAAATAATTTAGAAAATTTACACTTACCGCATCCTAAATCTAAAACAGATTTTGGATTTAGTAATCTCATACATTCAACAATTATAGGTTTAGCTCTTTGCATTTTTAATATACATCTCTTTTAGATCTGCTGGTTTAACTAAGTTTCTAAAACACATTGGATCTTTTGCCATGTAGTCTCCTGTTGTTGCGTAAGCGATCGCTCTACAACCCTTACAGTGGCTTATATATTCACATCCCGTTTTCTCATTCATTTTTTTAAAATCTCTTAAGTTCTGCATTATTTCTTTCTCGGTTATTAAATTTATTAAACCTTCACTTATATGCCCCATATCAATTGGGAGTCTCCGACAAGGATAAACTCTTCCATTAGAAATAACTGAAACTCCTGAGAATCCTGCGCCGCAGCCACCTAAATATTTTTCTTCTTTTCTTGATGCCTTCATTAAGGGATCGTCGCAATACATCAAATTCCATAAAACTTCTGTTTCTAATAAATTAATTTTATCTCCATATTTTTTATCTAATTCTCTTTGAAACTGATAAATTTTATACAATCCTTTTGAATCAATAAATTCGGGATCTTTTATCCCTAGTTTTGAATCTGGAACATAAGACT
The DNA here is from genome assembly GCA_964451055.1 of Candidatus Woesearchaeota archaeon. Taxonomy (GTDB): domain Archaea; phylum Nanobdellota; class Nanobdellia; order Pacearchaeales; family GW2011-AR1; genus GW2011-AR1. Next base: position 2,433 of record CAYVFP010000046.1, on the reverse strand, counting down.
GAATTCCAAACATTTCCGCACCTGCATCAATTGAATCTCTTATTGCTTTTTCTATATAATCTTTATTTGATTGCATTGCGGTGAAAGAAATTGTTACCCCTATATTTGCACCTCGACAATTAGAGATGCCTTCCATTGCCCTATCAAAAGCATACTCTCTTTGTCTAACAAGATTATGTCTCTCTCTATCTCCATCTATAGATATTTGAACCCTATTTACTCCCCTTGATTTTATTTCTTTTGCTTTTTCTTTTGTAATTAAAGTTCCATTTGTAAGAAGTTTTGTTGTAACATTATTATGTTGGGTATATTCTAAAATATTTAATAAGTCTTTTCTCATTAAAGGCTCACCTCCAGAAATATGTAGACGCGGGTTCATCTCCCACCTCTTAGAAGTTTGGACTAAATCATCCACCATGTCTTTTACTTCTAGTAAATTCATCAAATTATTTTTTTCTTGAGAGTGATCTTGATTTCCTTCGTTATTATGATAACAATGTTTGCATCTTAGATTGCAGTCATTTGTAGAATCCCATTGAATGAAGAGTTGTTTTTTCGCCATTTTTCCCAAGACATCACTACTCTTTAAATGCTAAACAAAAGAATTATCTTTTTTGATAGATATCATTGCCATCGCAACTCACGCACTCGCTACAACCTGTAACGCAGGTGTAACCTTCTTGTCTAGCTTCTGGCATGATGCTTGAAAGATAGGCTCTTTCGTTTGCTGTTGTTTTCGGAGTTGCTTCCGCAACTTCTTTTTCTAAACAATTTGTTTCCATGGAGTTTGGTGTTCATTCAACTTTTTAAAGATTTCTGTGATGGATTTTTTAGAGAATAATCCTTGAAAAAAGTTATTTAACAGATGTTGAAGGATATGTCTTTGATAAAAATATTGATTATCTTAAAAACATCCTTCGGGATGATTTTAAATAAGTCTAAGAAAACCTGAATACCAAACTGATTCGTCGGACTTTTTGTTGGCTGGAAATATTTTTTCAAGACAAAAGAGTTTCTTCAAAAGATTTAAATAATTAATTTTTGTATTCAAGATATGGAAAAACCGATAAGTCTTGAAGATGTATATAAGAAATTGGTTGGATTAGAGCTGTTTATGAAAAAATTTGATAAGCTTGCTGAAGATCTAGAATTCGTAAGAAGAACCGAAGAATCAAGAGAAAGAATTGAATCTGGGGAATATATTGGCTTGGATTCTAAAAACTTGTCTTCTGAAATGGAAAAATGGTAGAAATCCGGTTTGATAAGAAATTTAAAAAAATATTCTCTAAATTAGATAAACAAATAAAAAAGAAAGTCATAAATCAAATTGAAAAAATCTCCGAAAATCCAAGTATAGGAAAACCAATGAGGTATACTCGAAAAGGAACACGAGAATTATATGTGGAATCCTTTAGACTTTCCTATGAATATCTTAATGAAGAGAAAATAATTTATATTTTAGATTTATATCACAAAGATAAACAGTGAAGGTTCAAAGCAATCTAGGAAAACCTGAAAACAACTGACCCATCTGATTTTTCATTTATTGCTATTTCCTTTACCCTTTCTAGGCCTTTTCTATAGGTATCAAGGAGAGTAGAATTTATTTGATTTAGTGTTCTTAAGGAATTAATTCTAATTTTCTCTATATTTGAATAAAAATTTTCCCTTATTTTCTCTATTGTATTTAGAGATTTATTGAAAACCCTTTCCTCCAAATTGTTTGTATGAAAATTTCTTTTGTTCTTGTCTAATGTCATCTTCACATATTCTGGAGAATAAATTATGCTATAATCTCTTAATATTGATTCGCTAAATCCTGAAAGAATATAGTTTATTTGATCCTGGGATAAACCTTCTCTCTGAGAATTAAATAAATTACTCATCTTGTTATTACTCAAAGAACTAAAACAATTATGATCTTTTTTATTCTCCAAAACAGCTGTTCCAAATGAACCATAACAAGATTTATAAAACAGAAAGTCCTTTTTAGTTCATGAAAAAAAGAGGGGTATCGCCGGTTGTTGCAACTATACTTTTAATCTCAATTGTCGTTGTTATCGGACTTATAATTTTTCTTTGGTTTAGAAACATTCAACAAGAAGCAATTACTAAATTCGAGGGAAAAAATGTTAAACTAATTTGTGAAGATGTTTATTTTGAAGCGACTTATTCTCCTAGTGGAACTCTTTATGTAAGAAATGATGGGAATGTTCCTATTTATCAGATGAAAGCAAAAGTTTATGGGGAAGGAAGTCATACCACTGAAACCCTTGGGGGAAGTTGGCCAGATACAGGATTAAATCAAGGGGATGCATACCAAGGAAACATTGACGCTGCGCCTCAAGGAGACAGAGCGATTTTGATTCCAGTTCTAATGGGAATGACAAAGAAAGGAACTCGTGCTCATTATTCTTGTGACGAACAGTATGG
>CAYVFP010000045.1:1546-5182 GCA_964451055.1 Candidatus Woesearchaeota archaeon | reverse complement strand
ATTAGATAACGCAATAAAAATTTTCCAAGACTGTTTTAATCAGGCTCCAAAAATGTTCAAAGCTCCGGGCTTAGCTCTATCCGAAAAAAACAAAAAACTTCTGAAAGAAAAAAACATCTCAATAAGAAACCCGTTTCACCAAACAATTCACAAAGTTTATCATTGCTCCGATTCGGGAACATTTCCAAACAAATTTCATGACTTGTTCTAAAGTTATTCTGAATTACAACAATACTTATAAACTTCAAAACTTTAAAAAAAGAATGAATAAGTTATCTAAACTTGCTCTAATTTCTTCTCTATTCCTTATGCCCTTTCTCGGTTCAACAAAAAAATCAAATTCTCAGAATCTTGATTTCTCTCTTGGAGCCGGAGTTGAAATTCCCTCTGATGCGGCAATTAAAGAATACATTGGACCAATGGCAGGAATTAATGCAAATCTAAAAGGAAACATTACTGAAAATTCATTTATAGGAGGAGGGGCTGAACTACATCTTGGAAAAAAATCACAAAACGAAGATTTCTCCATGGCGGCTGCAAACATTGGATTGTATGGATTGTATGGATTGTCCTTAGATGGATTCAGCATGGGATTTGGTCCCGCAATTTATTTTGGAAATTATAATATAAGAAACAGAAAATATATGGAAAAAATAAACCAAAAGATGTGGACTTCTGATTCTGAATCATTTACAGGGTTTGGGGCAATGGTAAAAATAGCTTACGATTTCCCTTCTGAGAATAAATCCAAATTTGGAATTTATGGAAAATACTCCTATTGTGACGAAGGTGATGCGAATCTAGGGACATTTGGTTTAGGAGCTAGTTGTAAATTCTAAAATTAAACTTTAAATCTTAACATTGCTCCAACGCCACCAAGACTATAAAACTGATCCCCTTCCTCTGTTTCTCTTGTAACAATCTCTACAGAAGTGCCCATGTTCTCTGCAATATCAATAAGCTCTTTAGCTTTAGCCTTATCAAAGGCCTTAGACAAAATCAAAGTATCAACAGCACCAAAATTCAAGGCCTTCTTTACATCCTCGATTTTATAGGGAGTCATCTCAGGAGTTTTTCCAAGGCTCTCAAAAAACTTCTCTAAAAGTTTTTTCTCGTGAATAATTTCCTGATTGGCTAAGACTTCTTGTGAAAGTTCAACCAATTCCTGAAGCCCGGATTCCGAGGTATCTCCTTGGTCTTGAACCGCAATAATTTTTTGTTGAAGCTGGTCTGTAAGATAATCTCCCTCTACAAATTCATCCTTTGTTGGAATAGGTCCGCCAACAATAATTCCTTTAAGCTTAGGATTTTCAAAAAAAGATTTTTTCATTTCCTCTGCAATCCTCTTGTAAAAATCTTTTGTTAGTCCCTCAGTAATTCTATGAAATCTCTGGCTCGATTGTCCTCCAGCACGAACCTTACTTGGTATTCCTGAGGTCATATTATGCAACATTTCAATTTTCTTTCCAACAAGCTGACCTATTGTTGCCTCCTTACGATCCATAACCAATAGGGCATAAATTTCCCCGATTTCCAACATTTCCTGTAAAGGCTCTAAGACAAATTCTTTATCACATCGATACAATCTTGTATTTACTTCTTCTGGAGGTTCAATTTCCCAAATTTGAATATCGCTCTGCCCTTCAGCCTCGCTAGCATCGCCCGCAAAAAGAGCTAACCCGTTAGGAGGTGTAACCTTATAATCTTTCAATGCTCGGACAATTTTATCAAGCGAATCAGAAACATTTTTCCTAGTAGAAGTAGATTTAATATTCTTAGCAGTAGACTTCTCTGCCTCTAACTGTCTTTGAACTGCATTAATATCATAACCTGAGGGAACATACACTGTAATTAGTTCTGTAGCTCTGCCTCTGTAACTTTCCAACTCTTTCAAAATTTCTCCAAGTTGATCTCTATCTAATTTTTCGAGGACCATATCAAAACAAATAGCAAGGGGTTTATAAAATTAGTTAATCAAGCTGCGATTTCTTCCAATCCTTTTTTACTTTCACTCTTCATTAAAGTTAATTCTTTTTTAGTTTCAGAATAAAAAAGAGGATGAGTAAATTTAAAATATTTAGGAATATTTTCATTCAAAATAGAATCATATCTCTCAACAACCCCTTCCTTCAAAAAAATAGCTTCAGTCCCACCTGTTTTAATCACTTCCTTATTGGCATTTGCTTGATTAAACCTATCTCTCAAATCTGAAAAACCATCCTCAAAAAATTTATAGCAACTCTTATCAATAAAATAAAAAAACCCAGTAACTAATAAAATTTCTCCAAACATCAAAATTTAAAATAAATTACAATTTAAATAAATTTGCATCTCCTAAATCAATAATTAATCTAATACCTAGAACTACCACTAACAAATTTATTTCCTTTAATATAAAATCTCATTTTTTCTTTAAGGTCTTTCGTAACTCCAATCCTATGAGATTTTCCAATTTCCTCTTCGGAGATTATTTCAGAATCTTCAATAAAAATTTCAACACCTAAAATTTTTTTATGCAATAACTTATCAATTCCTAGAACTTTTGTTAACCTTCCAGGACCCGAACAATTCCCTTCAAAATTTATTGGTTCTAAAGCCCTTATCAAAACAGCAGAAGCCCCTCCTTCAAATCCGGTAACTACATTCAAAAGCCAGTTATTATGAACTCCATAAACTAATATTGTTCCTGCACCCATTTTCATTGTGGCTCTTAAATCCCCATTACTAACTGCTCTAGAAGCGGGATCATTTTCATCAAAGTACGCTTCAGTCTCAACAATCTTTGCTCTTAATCTTTTCTTCAATAAACCAGAATTAAAAACCAAAACCTTTCCTAATAATTCTTTTGCAACATCATCGGCATTTCTCTCAAAAAATTCTTTATTTAATTTTTTCATAAACCCTCCTTAACAAAATTTAAAATTATTTTAATCCGTGACACTCTTTCAAATCTTTTTCAAAATCTTTAAGCTTCTCTGGAATTGAAATCCCTTCTATAGACTCTCTCAAACTAATTCCCTTATCTTTCTTGGTCTTCCAAACTTCGGAGTTAAACCGAACAATTTCATCAACCAGACTTAAATCCATTGAACCTTTTACAACGCTAGGAAATTCAAGAGAATCAATACTAATACCTTTCTCTTTCAAGATGGTTGAACTAATTTGAGGAACAATCGGAGAAGCCAAAACCAAGAATCTTTCAATTAAGAAATGTAGAGTCCATCTCGCAGAAACACTTTCCGCCTCGCTAAATTTCTCTTCCTGATTATAGGCTCTCTTCTTTACAACCTCTATATAATTTGAAGCGAAGATATCCCAAATAAATTTCCTTAATCTGTTTGCAGGATTATAAAAATCATAAGATTTATATTTCTCTTCGCAAAATTCTGTAAGTTCCCCTATATACGAAATCATCAGCTCATCGATTTTTTCAAGGGCTGGTTTTTCCTTAGGCTTATCGAACATAGAAACAAATTTAGAAACATTCAAAATTTTGTTTATTGTTTTCTTTTCTCCTTTAATTCTCTCCTCGGAACATTTTAAATCAGACTTAGATAAATCTCCTTCAGTAGCCGCCCACATCCTTATAGCCTCTGCGCCATATCTTTTCAGAAGTTCTTGAGGATCAATAACATT
>CAYVFP010000045.1:0-1446 GCA_964451055.1 Candidatus Woesearchaeota archaeon | reverse complement strand
CTCTCTTCACCTTCCCACTCTAAATCGGGAAAATCTTTAACCCTTCCCACCACTTCTCCTTCCTTCAAAACTTCATAATCTTCTTTAGGCTTTTCATTCCAAGCTTCAACATAATCTAATGAATTTGGAACACAAACCATTTCCCCAGAATACCACAAAGGAATCGGTGTTGCATAATACCTTCTTCTAGAAATTGGCCAATCTATAGAAACTGAATCAATCCAATCATTTAAAATCTTCCTCGAGAACTCCGGATAAAAATTAATCTTCTTTGAAATTTTCCGAATATCTTCTTTAACCTCTACCTGTTTCAAATAAAATTCAGGCATCTCTATAAACTCAATTTCTGCTCCAGACCTTTCAGAAACAGGAGTCCGATGTACAATCCTCTCTTGCTTAACCAAGAGTCCTTTCTCCTTAAGAATTTCAACAATCTTATCTCTAGCCTCACGAACTTTCAACCCCTCCAATGGGCCCGCGACTGAATTCATTCTTCCATCTATTCCAATTGAAATTTCTGGTTCAATTTTCATCTCTCTAAAAAATTGAATATCCGACAAATCTCCTGCAGAACACATCATCACCAATCCCGTACCCTTCTCCATCTGGGCAATAGGATGAGACTTAATTGGAATTTCTTTTTCAAAAATAGGACTTATTGCTGTTTTGCCTTCTAAATGTTTATATCTCTCATCTTCGGGGTTAAAAACAACCATTCCGCAAGTGCAAATCAATTCCGGTCTTGTAGTCCCAATGATAATTTCCTCTCCAGTCTCTTTAACTTTCCATTTAACATCGTTAAAATTAGATTCTATCTCCTTATATTCAACTTCAGAATCTGCAATAGTAGTTCTAAGTTTAGGGTCCCAATTATTAATTCTAGAATCTTCATAAACAAAACCTTTCTTGAAAAGCTCAACGAAAGTTGTTTGAGTCAAAGACCTATACTCTGGAGAATCTGTTTTGTAAACCGCTCCAAGATGATTCCCTTCTTCATAAGATGTAAATGAAATCCCTAGCTTTGCAAAAGTATCTTTAGTCTCAGTAGAAGTTTCTTCAAGTAGTTTTTTACAAAGCTTAACAAATTCTTCACGACCCACTTTGAAAGGAGAGGCTTTAAATCTTTTCTCAGCAGCCATCTCTATCGGCAAACCATTCCTATCCAACCCTAATGGAAACAAAACCTGAAACCCTTTCATCCTCTTGAATCTTGCAAAAAAGTCCATATAACAATAAGTAACAGCTTGACCTATATGTACTGGTGCGTTAACATAAGGAGGGGGAGTGTCTATAGAATAAATTTTTTTATCTTCTTGAGAATTGAATCTAAATTTCTCAGAGTTCTTCCACTTTTCCACAATTTCTTTCTCGGCATCTGGCCCCCAATTCTTAATATCCTTAAACGACATAAATTTTTCATGTCAAGAAACTTTTAAAAACTATCCC
>CAYVFP010000044.1:0-5192 GCA_964451055.1 Candidatus Woesearchaeota archaeon | reverse complement strand
CAAAATTTTGGTTTGCAAGTCAGGAGAAATTACTCCTGCAGAAACAAATCCTGTAAAAACTAAAAATCCTAATACCAACAAAATAAAAAATCTTAAATTTTTCTGTATCATCCTCTCTCAAAAAATCGAGAAGTAGAGATTATATAAATTTAACGTAAAATCTCAAAAAGATTCCGCAACCAAAGCTTTATCAAAAATAAATTCTAAGAATAAGTATGAAAACAGATTTTGTTCCCCTAGATTATGACTCATTTGATTTCAATCAAAAAAATCAGATACAAATTTTTGGAAAAAACTCCGAAGGAAAAAAAATATGTGTAATAGATTCATGCCCCACTTATTTTTGGGCCATCTTGGAAAAAGATATTTCTAAAAAAAAGATTGACAGTTTAATAGAAAAAATAAAGCTTCTCCAAATAAACTCTCAAAATCGTGAATCAAAAGTAGAAAAAATAGAAATAAAAAACAAAAACTTCCTAAGCAAGGAAGTTAAAGCATTAAAAATCTATATAACAAACTACAAAGACGCAACAAAATTCCGTGAAAGATTGACCGACTTTGAAGAAATAAAAAAAATCAGAGGATATGATTTAGGATTTATAACACACTATATTCTTGAAAAGAAAATTGAACCCTTAAAGAACTATGAAATTGAGGGGGCTATTTTGACTAAAGAAGAATTTGGAGGAATTGAATCTATTTTAGAAGTAGACTTCGTTTTAGACCTAAAAAAATTCAAAGAATTAAAGCAAGAGACTCCCAATTTAAAAGTTCTAGCATATGATATCGAAACTTCCGAATTTGAAATAGGCAAAGGAGAGATTTTGATGATTGCTCTTTACGGAGAAAATTTCAAAAAAGTTTTAACATGCAAAGACTCTTCAAAAAAACCTTGGGTAGAAAAATTAAACAGCGAAGAAGAATTGATTGAAGAATTTATAAAACAAGTAAAAGACTTTTCGCCAGACATCCTTGCGGGATATTTCTCCGACGGTTTTGATTTGCCTTATCTTAAGGAGAGAGCAAAGAAAAACAAAATAAAACTTTCATTAGGATTAGATCAAACGGAACCAAAATTCACCAGGGGTGCTTTAATGAAAGGAAGAATCTCTGGAATTGTCCATCTTGACTTGTTAAGATTTATCCGTAATGCTTACTCCCAATACCTGCAATCAGAAACACTCTCATTAGACGATGTGGCGAATGAACTGCTCGGAGAAAAAAAACATGGATTCGATATGCTAAAAAATCTCAAAAAAGAAAAAGTAGATTGGGAAGAATTTTACAAATACAATTTACAAGACTCAAAATTAACATATGATTTAACCAATAAGATGCTTCCAGATTTAATTTCATTTACAAAAATTGTTCGTGAACCATTGTTTGAAGTTTCAAGAAACACCATGGCCTCAAATTTTGAAGACCACTTAATCCATAACCTAGAAAAGTTTGATGAAATTCCCGAAAAAAGACCCTTCAACTCTGAAATTGAAAGACGTAGGAGAAACCCTCGATACGAAGGAGCATTCGTCTTCCAACCAACTCCGGGACTTTATGAAAAAATAGCCTTCTACGATTTCTCGAGTATGTACGGAAGCATCATAGTTTCATATAATCTTTCAAGAGCAACCCTAACAAAAAACCCAAAAAATTCCTACAAGGGAAACTACAGTGGAGAGCCAGTTTACTTCTCAAAAAAGCCAGGGTTCACTTCAGAACTAATGTCTGAATTAATTAACAAAAGAAGAAAGGCAAAAAAAGAACATAGCAAAAATCCTAAAAATCCAATCTATAAAGCAAGAAGCAACGCATTCAAATTAATCGCAAATGCTGCTTATGGATACCTTGGATTTTTCGGGGCAAGATATTATTCAATAGAAGCTGCAGCCTCGACCGCTTATTTCGCAAGAGAAAACATAAAAAAAGCGATAGACAAATTTGAAAAAGAAGGGTTCCAAGTAATCTACTCTGACACAGACAGTGTTGCAATAGCATTAAATGACAAAACAAAATCAGAAGCAAAAAAAACACTAAAGGAAATAAATGACAAACTCCCTGGAATTATGGAATTAGAATCTGAGGGTTATTTCAAAAGAGGAATCTGGGTAACCAAAAGAACAGGAGAATTCGGAGCAAAAAAGAAATATGCATTAATAGATGACGAGGGAAATATTAAAATTAGAGGTTTCGAAACTGTAAGAAGAGATTGGTGTCAGCTAGCTAGGAAAACCCAAAATAAAATCTTAGAATTAATTCTAAATGATGGGAACGAAAAAAGAGCGTTAGATTATTTAATAAAAACAATAAAGAATCTAAAAGAAAGAAAAATCTCAATAAAAGAACTAACAATAAGAACACAACTGAAAAAACCAATCTCCGAATATAAAACAGAAAGTCCTCATGTGGCAATCGCAAAAAAAATGAGAGAACTTAAAATCCCAACAAACATTGGAACATTGATTGAATACTATATTGCAGAAAACTCTGGAAAAAAGCTAGTCAGAGAGAAAGCAAAACTTCCTGCAGAGAAAGGAAAATATGATATAGAATATTATTTAAATAACCAAATTCTTCCTGCAGTTGAAAACATTTTTGAAGTATTCAAAATTAATGTAAAAGAGCTCACTTCCGGAAAAAAACAAGAAAAATTAGGAAAGTGGTTTAAATAAAAAATTTACCTTAAAAAACAAAATGAAAAAATCAAATACCCAAAAACTAATTCATGAATTAAAACACCATCTACCTTTCACATTAAAGGCAACCATTCTTGGAATTGCATTAGTATTAATTCTAAACTTCGCCTTAAACCTTAATTACAATAAAGAAGCTTTCGAAATCTTTCACCCTCTTCATGTTATAGCCTCCGGTGCAGCTTCTGCAGGTGTCTTTTACAGATACAAAAAAAATCTGCCTTTGACGATTTTAATAGGAATCCTCTCCGCGATTATCGTTGGAACAATAAGCGACATAATATTTCCCTACTTAGGAGCAGAACTGCTTCTCCTAAATCCTGAATTTCATCTTCCAATAATCGAAGAACCAATAAAAATCCTAATGGCTGCTTTAATCGGTTCGGGATTAGGGATAAGCCTTAAACAAACAAGATATTCTCATTCTGTCCATGTCCTTCTTTCTGTATTCGCAAGCTTATTTTATCTTCTTGCATTTGCAAGCCCTGGAATAATTCCATTAATAATTTCAATAATAGTAATTGTTCTTGCGGTTGTAATTCCTTGTTGCATCTCAGACATACTCTTTCCTTTTTTCTTCTTAAAAAAAGATATCCAATCCTGTTCTTGCAACAGCCATTAGACTAATCTTCTTCAAAATCATAAAAACTATCAATTAAAGATTTATCTAAATTCTGAATCTTCCCCTCTGAATACTTCAGGATATTCGCAGATTCTTTTAAAAACATCTCATGATATTTTATTTCATATTCCAAATTAATCCTTTCAATTTTACTAAGAAGGCTATCTTCCCTTTTTCTATACAAAGGAAACAACACATCTAGCCGATTATCAATTGCTCCTTCTTCAATTCTAATTTCTTTCTTATGCCTTTCTCTCATTAAATTATAATAATCCATAAAAAACAAAAAACTGTAAACTATTTAAATTTTTAGTATGTAACCCCTATGCAATGATGACTAATAGAAAAATTTATAAACCCCTTAAATGTCTAAAACCTATGATAAACTATAAATTGATGGAATACTCTAGAAAATATGGTGCTAGTGAAACCATTGTTCAAAATATATTTAACGAATCTCCACAAAAAGTTTATGCTGAAGCAATTCTTAACAAAAAAATCCCTTTCCTCTACCCTGAAAAATCTTTAGATAATCTTTGCCTTAAATTAACTAAACAAAAACTAGAAAAAAGGAAAAACTAAAATGATTTACAATGAAAAAAAGACACTTTCAGAATTAGTGAAATACGGAGACAGTGTAGGAATAAAACCAACAGAAATAATGAATCTCTACCAAAAAGTATCCAGAAAATTTTATGAAAATGAAACTCGAAAAGGAAATGTAATTCCTCTTAATGATCAAACAAAAGAATCAAAAATAATTGAAATGTGTGAAATAGAAATCCTTGATAAAATAAGTTCAAAAGATTAATCAAAACTCTTAAAACAACATTTGTTCTTTCTAATTTATGAAAAAAAGAAAAATTCCTGAACCTAAAGAAGAATTTGTAAGAAGAATAAATGACCTTCTACCCGATAAAAAAGATAACGAATCTTATTGGAACATCTTAAAGGAAGAACCTGTTAACTCTATTCGTTGCAACACTCTAAAAATTTCTCCAAAAGAACTAATAAAAAAACTTGAAAAGAATAATTGGATTATAAAACAACCATGGAAATCAAACCCAGAAGTAATGATTGTTATCGGTAAAAAACCAACAGGAGATGAAAATGAAATTCTTACAGATGAAGGTTTAGCAAAACTACAACCCGGAGAATTAGGAAGATCATTAGAACATCTTCTCGGATATTACTATATTCAGGAACTTGCAAGCATGCTTCCAATCATTGCATTAAAACCAAACGAAAATGATTTTTATCTTGACCTTTGCGCGGCCCCAGGAAGCAAAACAACCCAAGCAGCTTCTAACATGAAAAACAAAGGAACAATAATTGCAAACGAAATTTCTATCGGAAGATTAAGAATACTTGCTTCCAACCTGGAGAGATGCGGAGTAACAAATACTCTTATAACTAGAAAAGAAGGTCGTGCTCTATTAGAAAGGTTTGAAAAACAAAACATTTCCTTCGACAAAATTTTAGTTGATGCTCCTTGTTCAGGAGAAGGAACCTTAAGAAGTTCCCCAAAAACATACCTAATGTGGAATCCGAAAATAATCAAATCATTAGGCCATTTGCAAAAAAAGCTTTTCAAAAAAGCTTTCGAATCGCTGAAAGAAAACGGAGAAATAATCTACAGCACTTGCACCCATGCTCCAGAAGAAAATGAAGAAATAGTCGACTTTGCATTAAAAGAATTCAATGGCCAAATAGAAATCCTAGACTTTGAACTTCCAATAAAAACACGACAAGGAATCACAAAATGGAAAGAAAAAGAATTTAATGAAAAAGTAAAACTATCAAAAAGAGTCTACCCTCATGACAATGATACAGAAGGATTTTTCATCGCAAAATTTAAGAAAAAAGGAGAAAATAATAAC
>CAYVFP010000043.1:4113-5206 GCA_964451055.1 Candidatus Woesearchaeota archaeon | reverse complement strand
ATTTCTCTTCATCAATCTCATACTTTGTCATAATTTCCAAATGACAATAACTTTTATAAACCTTTCTTTACTCTTCAAATTAAGCCAGAAGAGCTAACTTTCGGGACTCTGGAATTAAATTTCCGAATGTCGAATTATAACGATATTGAGTTCTGAGGAAGGTCCGCCCTCCACAAAAAGTTACCGATGGAAACGTCGGGCGTCGTAAGGCGCAGCACTGCTACAGAAACGCCACAGCTCTTTCAGAGTTATGATTCATGCGAGGAACCCTGAAGAAAGAGATTTGATGAAACGAGCATCTTAACCGGAGCAAGGTCGAGCAATTTAGAATTGCAAAGCACCGCATAGTTGAATGTTAGCACGTACTGTTTGTCTTTCTTATGAAAGAAACAAAGAACGACAGAAGGTGGCCTACTTCTGGCTTATTTTATTTTCAAAACGATTTCTCCATTTAACAAACTTTAAAAAAGAATTCTAACTCTAACTTGAATATGGGAATGTAGCTCAGACTAATCTAACGATTGTCAATTCGCTACATCAAAAACAGGGGAATGTAGCTCAGGGGGAGAGCACATGACTGAAGATCATGGAGTCGAGGGTTCGAATCCCTCCATTCCCATTTTTCTCTCAAGTAAAAACTTTTATAAATAAACTACTCCTCCCATTAACAATGGTAAAGAAAAAAGCGGTGAAAAAAAAGAGTGTCGTGAAAAAAGAATCTGTTTCAAAGAATTTTGAACCAAAAGCTGTTGTTGCAATGACTCTAGCAATTTCTGGTTTTGCACTACTTTTATTATCAACACCTTTTCTAAGTTTAATTTTCTTTATTGTAGGATTAATTTTTTCAATCGTATCCCAGAAAAAAATGAAAACAAAAATGGGAAGAACTTCTTTAATTTTAAACATAATCGGAATTGTCCTAAGCATAGTTTGGTGGATTGTTCTAGTAAAATATCTTGCTCCAATGGTTCAGGACTTAATGCAACAAGGGGCTTATTAATTAAATGATACAAAAACAAAACAAAACAGCAGCGATGGAAATGTCCGTTGGAACTATTGTAACAATTGTTTTGTTGATGAGCGTTTTAGTTTT
>CAYVFP010000043.1:0-4013 GCA_964451055.1 Candidatus Woesearchaeota archaeon | reverse complement strand
TTAATGAACTTTTTTCAGACGATAAAACAAAAGTTGTTATAATGCCTACAGATGGAAGTGTTGAGATTAAGAAAGGGCAAGACCCTGCAGGATTTGCTTTCTCCATTTATAATACAAGAGAAGAATCTGGTGAATTCTATTATGAAGTAGAATATGTAAGAGATAGTTGTGGAATGGGAATTGACGGCGCAGAAGAACTTTTTGAATATAGAGAGTTTCCAACAGGTTCATTCACCTTGGGATCTGGAGAAAGGTTAGATAACCCATATACAATACTTTTTCAAGCAAGAGAAGGCACTCCTTTATGTTCTGTAGAATATTTATTGACTGTTGAAAAAGACGGTGAACCTTATTTCTCTGGAGAACAACTTTTTGTAAGAATCAAATAATCACGTAATTTTTTAAACTTCTTTAACCTAAAAAATCTATGTCTTTGAAAATCTACAATACTTTGACTAGAAAAAAGGAAACGTTTAAACCTCTTTCAAAAGGAAAAGTTGGAATGTACGTCTGTGGCCCTACGGTAAACGATGTTCCTCACCTTGGTCATGCACGTGTTCAAATAATTTTTGATGTTTTTAGAAAATATCTTGAATTCTCAGATTACAAAGTAAATTTTGTTTCAAATATAACTGACATAGAAGATAAAATAATAAAAAAAGCAAACGAAGCGAGAATTTCAATAAAGCAATTAACCGAAAAAAACACAAAAGAACACCTTGAAGATTACAAAGCCCTAGGAGTAAGAAAGCCAGACATTCAACCAAAAGCAACAGAGTATGTTAAACAAATGATTGAACTCGTAAAAAATTTGGAAGAAAAAGGATACGCATATACAATTCCCGAAGACGGAGTTTATTTTAGTGTTTCAAAATTTGAAAGCTATGGAAAATTATCAAAGATAAACCTTGAAGAATTAAAATCAAAACGTAAACTAAAAGACGAAACAAAAGGCCAGTCCAAAAAAGACTCAAAAGATTTTGTTCTCTGGAAATTTTCAAAACCTGAAGAGCCAGAAGAAACAAAATGGGATTCCCCTTGGGGCAAAGGAAGACCTGGTTGGCACATAGAATGTTCTGCAATGACACATTCAATTTTAGGGAACCCCTTCGACATTCACGCTGGAGGCCAGGATTTAATATTTCCCCATCACGAAGACGAGATAGCACAATCAGAAGCTGCTTACGGAAAAAAGATGTGTAACTATTGGATTCACAACGGGATGGTCAATATAGACAAAGTAAAAATGTCAAAATCCCTCGGGAACTTCAAAACAATAAAAGATTTATTAAAAGAATATTCTGGAGAAACAATAAGATATTTTGTTTTATCCACACACTATCGAAAGCCAATAGATTTTTCAAAGAAAAAATTGGAAGAATCAAAAACCTCCCTAGAAAGATTAAAAAATCACTCTCTAGAATTAGAAAAGGATAAAACTCCTAACGAGAGATATCTAAAAGAATTCAGAAAATTCATGGACGATGACTTAAACACTTCTGGAGCAATAAATCTGGCTTGGGAATTAGTAAAAGATGATAAAGCAAAAGGAAAATACTCAACAATAAAAGTTTTTGACGAAATTTTAGGATTCAATTTATTTAAGAAAGAAAAAATAAATATTCCAAAAGAAATAAAAGATTTAGCAGAAAAACGTCTTGAAGCCCGAAAAGAAAAAAACTGGAAACTTTCCGACGAGCTAAGAGATAAAATTAATAAACTTGGATTTTCTATTAAAGACACAAAAGAGGGATATGAATTTAAAAAAATCTAAAAAATAATAAAATGAAAAAAGCAATTTTATTCGATCTTGATGATACTCTTTACGATTATGAGAAAACCCATAAACGTGCAATGAACGAAGTTTACGCTCTTTTAAAAAGAGAGATTGGAATTCCAAGGAAAAAATTTTTAGACCTCTTCGATAAATCAAAGCATGAAGTTAAAATGGAACTTGAGGGAACCGCCTCAGCACATAATCGTGTTTTATATTTTCAAAGATTTGTTGAAAAAACTCATGGAACTCTTGAAGCAAATTTAATAAAAAGATTATATCGTGCATACTGGGATTTTTTTGTTAGAGACATGGTAATAGGAGAAGGGGTTTTGGAAACTCTTAAAGAACTAAAGAAAAGAAACTTAAAAATAATTTTAGTTTCAGATATGACTACTTATGTACAATTAAGAAAAATAATTAAATTAAGAATAAATAAGTATGTTGATTATCTTGTTACTTCTGAAGAAACAGGTTCAGAAAAACCTCACTCAATTATGTTTCTCCAAGGATTAAAAAAAGCAAACTGTTTAGCCTCTGAAGCACTAATGATTGGAGACTCAAGAAATAAAGATGTTGCAGGAGCAAACTCTGTAGGAATAGACACTGTTTGGATAACAAAAAACAAAAATTTGCCCAAGGAAAAAGGATACAAAAAGCCAAAGTATATAATAAGTAAAATTCCAGAACTTTTAAAAATACTAGATGACTTAGAATCACAAGAGGTGAAAAAATGAAATATCCTAAAAAGGTCCAAGAGATGTATGATTCTTTAAACGAAAAACAATTACGTTACACAAATTTAGATCTTAAAAATCCTCGAAACGGCGAATACCTTCTTTCAGTTTTTCATCTAGCCCCTGGAGGAAAACTAAATACTCTTCAGGCCGCAGCAGAAGTCGCAGCAGAATCTTCAACAGGAACAAATTTTACAGTTATGACCGAAACAGATTTTTCTCACGAAATGAACGCTTTAGTTTACAAAGTAGATCTTAAGCACAATTTGGTTTGGATTGCCTACCCTTGGAGGTTATTTGATAGAGGAGGAAATATTCAGAATATTCTAACTTTTATTCTAGGAAATGTTCTGGGAATGAAAGAGGTTTCTGCACTTAAATTATTGGATGTTTGGTTTCCCCCATCAATGTTAGAACAGTACGATGGACCTAGTTACACTTTAGACGATATGAAGAAATATCTTGGAATAAAAAAGAATCCTGTCCTAGGAACAATAATAAAGCCAAAGATGGGTTTAACAAGTGCAGAATATGCAGAAGTATGCTATGATTTTTGGGTAGGAGGAGGAGATTTTGTAAAAAACGACGAGCCTCAAGCAAACCAAGATTTTTGCCCTTATGAAAAAATGGTATATCATGTGAAAGAGGCAATGGACAAAGCAGTTAAAGAAACTGGAAAGAAAAAAGTCCATTCATTTAATGTTTCAGCTCCCGATTTTGACACAATGATTGAAAGGTGCGAACTAATAAGAAACGCCGGATTTGAGCCAGGAAGTTACGCATTTCTAATAGACGGAATAACTGCAGGATGGATGGCAGTTCAAACCCTAAGAAGAAAATATCCTGATGTTTTTATCCATTTCCATCGTGCAGGACATGGAGCACTTACAAGGCCAGAAAACCCAATAGGTTGCTCGGTATTAGCCCTCAGTAAATTTGCAAGATTAGCAGGAGCCTCGGGAATCCACACAGGAACAGCAGGAGTGGGAAAAATGAAAGGTTCTCCCAAAGAAGATATTACTGCAGCAAAAGGAATTTTAAATCTTCTTTCTAAAGGCCATTTCTTTAGCCAATCCTGGTCAAAAGTACCATCTAAAGATAAAGATGTATTGAAACTCATAAAGCAAGATTTAAGCCATAAAGAAATTCTTCAAGATGACTCGTGGAGAGGAATTAAGAAATGTTCTCCAATAATTTCAGGAGGATTAAATCCTACTTTACTCAAAGATTTTATTGACATAATGGGAAACACTGATTTCATTACGACAATGGGAGCAGGTTGTCACGCACATCCCGACGGAACAAGAAAAGGTGCAACAGCTTTAGTTCAAGCACTTGAAGCATATAACAAAAAAATTCCAATTGAAAAATATGCAAAAAATCATCCTGAATTAAAAAGAGCAATTGAGTTTTTTACTAAGAAAAAATCTAAAGTGAAAGCAGGCTTAGAAGTTGAGAAAGCCGCTTAAATAATTTTAAAAATCATCTAATCTTTTCTCTAA
>CAYVFP010000042.1:4085-5435 GCA_964451055.1 Candidatus Woesearchaeota archaeon | reverse complement strand
ACGCCTCAGGCAGGAATTGAACCTGCGAGCCCCGAAAGGCCCGGATTAGCAATCCGGTGCAATAACCACTATGCGACTGAGGCATTCGTTTCTTAATATGCCGAACTCAAGAACTAAAGTTCTAGAGACTGAGGCATATAATATTAGATATATTACTGGTTTTAAAGATTTTGCTTTAGAATTAGAGACTATTTTTCTAAATAAACAGTTCTTGTTGGGAAGGCGAATTCTATTCCTGCTTTTTCAAATTCTTTCTTTACTTCAAGATTTATTTTCTCCTGGACATTCATATATTCATTATAGTCTGAAGTATCTAAGAAATAAACTACTTCATAATTCAAACTTGAATCTCCAAACTTGTGGAAATTTACTCTGTCTAGCCTCGCAATTTTAATCCCTTTAATCACTTTCTTAACTATGTCGTTTACTTTTTTCATTTTTGTATTTGGAGTGTTATAAGTTACTCCGAACTGAAAAACAATCCTTCTCTCTTTCATCTTTTTGTAATTATTAATTCTTGTTTTTGTCATCTCGCTGTTTGAAACTACTAGCTCTTGGCCTTGGAGAGTTTGAATACGAGTGGTTTTTATTCCTATATCTTTTACTACTCCCATATCATTTCCAATAATTATGAAATCTCCTTCCTCGAATGGTTTGTCAAAATAAATAGAGAAAGATGCGAAAAGATCTGAAAGAATACTCTGAAGTGCAAGAGCTATAGCAATTCCTCCGATTCCTAAACCGGCAATTAATGCAGTTATTTCTACTCCAAGATTCGCTAAAATTAATAGGAAAAGAATAATCCATACTATTGCTTTCAAAATTACAACTAGCACCCTAACTTTTGAAACTGCTTTATTCTTTTCTTTTCTTAAAGACAAATATCTTTTTGATTCTTCAGAAATTGCGAAGTTTATTGCTAAACCTATTGCTAAACCTGAAAGAACTATTACAATGAAGTTGAGAACATTGTCTAAATTCTGGCCTGTTTCAAGAGTGTTTATTGCTATGAAAAATGCAATGAAAACATAAAACCATTTTTTAATTCCTCTGAAAAAATCTATAAAAAATTCTGCATGGCTCTTCTTTAGTCGGGTCTTAAGGGATTTGTTTTTTGTGAACGATTTTTTTATTGTTCTTAGAATTATTTTATCGAAGATTATGAATAATGCAATTAGACCTATGAAAGTTAAGATAGCTACAAAATACTCATTATTATTATTTTCTGTTACAAGAATATTTAGATATTTTTCAAAAATCATGTTGACCTCTTAATATAATTAGAAAATATGTTATATAAGTTTTTTGATAGATTTCAGCATTTGTTGAATGGTTTGAAATAGCGAGGGC
>CAYVFP010000042.1:0-3985 GCA_964451055.1 Candidatus Woesearchaeota archaeon | reverse complement strand
AATAGCGAGGGCGGGATTTGAACCACGCGACCTCCGGGTTTCCTCGCGAATTTATTCGTAGGAATGAGAATCCTTGCGATTCGCTTATGGGCCCGACGAGCACTCCTGGCTGCTCCACCTCGCTATATATTGTAAAATCAATAACAAGTTCCCACTTTTAAACGTTTTTATTGGCGCCCAGACGGAGAATTGATTAAAATTTGAAGAATTTTAATTAATCCAAAGTTCGCGAAACTTTTAATTAAACTCCAACTGTAGTTTTTCACGACGAAACTCGTTTGAATTTAATGGGTTAAATTCTCAGGGATTCGACTTTCAGTCGAAATACGCCCAGACGGAGAATCGAACTCCGATACCCATGCGGGCCAGGATTTCCAGTCCTGTGCGATACCATTACGCGATCTGGGCCTAAAAAAATTATTAGAAAACATTATAAATATCTTTTGAGTTCTATTCTTATAAAATGGCGGTGATGATGAGTCCTTTTTTTGGTGTTGATTTGGGAATAGTTATTGGAATACTGGTAGTTATTTCTGCGATGATAATTTATTCTCTACTTGCGATTAGAAAAACTTCCGAAAGATTAGGTGTCCCAAAAATTTGGTCGAATATTGTTTGGTTTGTTGCTCCAATTCCTTACCTTATGGCAAATACTGCTCGGAAAGCTTGGTGGCCTACAGTTGTACTCCCTGTTTTGATTTCAATTGCGGGAATTTTTTCTTTAAGCAATATCGGGATTGTTGTTAACGTTGTTCTTACTCTTTGTTTTATAGGATATGTGATTTATCTTAAATGGATTATTTGCGAATACAGAGGGATTCATGGGTGGTGGGCTCTTGTGACTCCGGGGCTAGCAGTTCTTGCGGGAATTTTGGCAGCAACAGGGTTAGAAATAGTAGGAATAATCTTTATAATACTAGGTATGCTTTGGTATCTTATACTCTGGGGAATTTTGGCCTGGGGAAAATAACTAAATAAATAATATCAAAATAAAGAGGTAAAAGGAGGTTAATATAGATGTTTTTAGAGTTTTTAGGAAATTTGAGTGAAGTGCCACAGGAATACTTAGCGAGTGGTGCTATCGGCGCAGTTGTCGCTGGTGCTCTTATCTTGGGGCTTTTGATTGGTATTGCACTTTATGTTTACCATGCATTAGCTTGGCAAACTATTGCTCGAAAACTTAAGTACAAATACCCTTGGTTAGCTTGGATTCCTTTTGCTAATATTTCACAGATATTAGAATTAGGAGGGTTCCATTGGGCTTGGGTCTTTTTGCTACTTGTGCCTGTCCTTGGTTGGATTGCAGTTTTCGTGTTGATGATTATCTCTTATTGGAGAGTTTTTGAGAAGAGAAATTATCCAGGATGGTTTGGTCTTGCACCAATAATTCCAAAAGTAGGAGGAATATTGTATTTAGTTGCAATAGGATTCGTTGCTTGGAAAGATAAGAAAAAGCCAAAGAGAAGGAAGTAATTTTTACTTCTAATTTATTTTTTTATTTTATTTTTTTATTTCTGAAATTTTTTTCCAGTTAATGTAATTTCTTTCTAGGATTTCAATAACTTTTTCACGGTGTTCTGCTTTTCCAAGACCTTTCCAGTCAAGGATTGCAAAGTCTACTTCTTCGGCAGTTTTGTTTATTGCTTCAAGAATCATTTGTTCTGATATTGGTTGAACGTATTTGGGAATGATATGAGAAATGGCGACGTTCGATTTTTCTTGAATTTTGTTGAAACTAGGGCAGTAATGAGGGCCTCCAATTCCAATTGCAATTTCTCGGTATGGATTTTTTTTGAAGTTTCTGACAGCATCGAGGATAGTTTGAGCTATACAAAAAGCAGCTCTTCTGTCACGCCATTCATCTATCGTTGAACCTATTTCGATGAAGACGCTTGGAACATCTATTAAAGGGCCGTGGTGGGTTGCTTCTAGAGTAACTTTGTATTTTAATTCCATTTCTATTACATGGTGATTTAATTTTTCAAATAAGAATTTATTGAATAATGCAGAGGATAAAGAGAGTATTCCTTCTTCGCCGCCTCCCCAAACTTCTTTAAAATTTCCAGGAGAATGAATTGAAAGAGTTTTTTCGTGTTTTTTTGATTGGTGTTTCGAGGCAAAGATAACCAAATCGTATTTATTTAATTTAGATTTGTCGAGATTCTCTGTTTTGAGCATGTCTCCTTCTATGGCATAATAATCCACTTCGTGATAGTCCATTAGGGTCATTAAAATATTCCTGCTTGCCTGGTCTGACTTTGAGCCTACTACTAAGAATTTCATATATTTTTGAATACATAAATTATTATAAATATTTAGGGTTTCGGAGGGTAATGAAAAAAGGAATTAGTTATGATGAAAAAGAATTGAAGGAAAATTTTGAGAGACTGAAGCATTATTTGAATGAAATTAGTAATTTTTATGGATTGATTTTTGAACAACTTAATGGAGATAGAAATAACATTAAGGCCTCCATGGTTAGAAGAGATTATGAAGAACTTGAAAAGCTTAGCGAGGTTTTGAATGAATTTGAGATTGGAGATGTTAAGGTAAAGTCCTTGGATTCGGTGCTTAAAGAATTTGAAGAATTTAGGAATAATTCAGAGATTTACTAAATTATAAAAACCCTTTGGGCTTTTATTTGATATGAATGAGTTGGTTACTTTTCTTGTGGGAGTTTTTGTTTTAATTTTAGGTGTTCCTATTGGAAAGATTCTTGCAAAGTCTACTAAAGAAGAGCTTGATTCTGGAAGAAAATGGTTTAGAATAATCGTTGCTTTGGGTTTAATCGGAGGAATTGTTGGGCTTTTGATAAAAAATGATGGGCTTATGTTTGGTTGTTTTTTTATTGCATTGGTTACAAGTCAGAGTTTAGATTTTAAGTCGGGCAGATAAAAAGAATAAAACGAAAAAGGTTTCTAAGAGAAAATAAAATTTTATTTCTTATTTTTAAATTGAAAACAAATTGGTTATTCCTTGAATAATCATATCTATCCCTATTGCTCCGATGAAGAAACCATTAAGCCTTAGAAGTATTTCCATGTTTTTATCGAATGCTTTTCTCATCTTCTTCTTTTCTATTCCTTTTCTTAGTGCAGTTAGAAATACTAAAATTCCAAAGTTAATTGCGAAGATTAAGATTAATGCTCCTATTCCAATCAGCCCAGGTGTGCTTTGTGAAAGAAGAATTGTTAATGAGATTGTTCCTGCTCCGACCATAAAGGGCAAAGCTATTTCCGATGCAAGATCATCGAGGCTTTCTTTCATTGTGACCAATGCTCTTTGACCTTTTACAATAAAAAAGTATGCAAATGAGAATATAATCATTCCTCCGAATATTCTAAAGGACTCGAAGTTTATTTGGAAAAATTTCTCGAATACAAAAGTTCCGGAATAGAAAAATACGAGACTTATTGCAAAAGATATAAGTGTTGCTTTGAATAGAACAATTAGAAATGATTTGAAACTTAGGTCTTTTCGAACTGGTTCCAAATAAAGGAAAAGTGCGAATGGGTTTAACATTGCTAAAAATGCGAGTATTGACGAAATCATTCGTGGATAAATGAGCTGAGAGTTTTTAAATTTTTTTGGAGTTTTTTCGGTTTTTTGTTTAGATGGAGTAAAGAAAAATGTTTATTCCGTAAAAAGAGAATTGAAAACCAACTTATTAATCGTTCTCAGAACCAGCAGAACCATTCTTTAACCTTTTTTTATATTTTTCGAGGACTTGATTTAGGGCATCTTCAAGATCAATGTCAAATGTATTAGCAATTGTAATTAATGAATATAAAACATCGCCTAATTCAGATTTTAATTCTTCTCTATATTCGACTGGCTTTCTACCATAGTTACTCATCTTAAGAATTTCTTTTGCGACTTCGCCAAGTTCTGACATGGTATCCAAAACTCTATGTTCTGCTGGCGACTCCAAATCATTTTCTTTACAAAATTTTTTGATTCTTTTTTGAATTTCTCTCATGTATTT
>CAYVFP010000041.1:0-5456 GCA_964451055.1 Candidatus Woesearchaeota archaeon | reverse complement strand
TCAAATCCAAAACAACTAATTTTATAAAACTCTTATTCCTAAAAAAAGAATGAAGACTCTAAATCTCCATGTTGATTACATAAATTGGAAAGCGCTAAAAAAGGCTCTAAAAAAAATAGACGATATTGCTCCAGACCAAGAACTTGAAAATTCTTCTGAGGATGCTCTTGCAGTCTTAACAGCAATAGAAAAATCAGATTCAAATAAAGAAGAAACAATAAAAAAATACATAGATTCTATAGAAGAAATCTTAAAACAAATTAACACAAAAAACATTGTCCTATATCCTTACGCTCACTTATCAAAAAACTTAGGAAGCCCTGAGTTGGCAATTGAGATTCTTAACGAAACAAAAAAGAAATTAGAAAAAAAAGGCTACAACGTAAAAAAGGCACCTTTTGGATACTATAAAACTTTTGAAATGAAAGTTAAGGGACATCCTCTTTCCGAACTGAGTAGAGAAATTATAGTTGAAGGTTCTGAAGATCCTACCTCAAGAGAAAACGTAGACATAAAAAGATTGCTAAAAGAAATCTCAAAATCAAGACTTGACACAAGCAAATTAAAAGAAAACGATCACAGAATTATCGGAAGAAAAATGGATCTTTGGAGTTTTAACGACGTTGCTCCTGGAATGGTTTTCTGGCACGACAAAGGATTGCATATAAAAAACAAGTTAATTGATTTTTGGAGAGAACTACATCAAAAAGAAAATTATCAAGAGATTTCAACACCACAAATCATGGATAAAAAACTCTGGCAAATTTCTGGGCACTGGGACAAATATTCAGAAAATAACTTTTTGACAAAATATGAAAAACGTGATTTCTTAGTCAAACCCATGAATTGCCCAGGAGGAATGCTCGTTTACAAAACCTCTCCAAAATCATACAAAGACTTACCTCTAAGAGTTGGAGAAATGGGAATCGTCCACAGAATGGAACTTTCAGGAGTTCTATCTGGATTATTCCGAGTAATTCAATTCACTCAAGACGATGCCCACATATTCTGTACAGAAAAACAATTAGAATCAGAAATTGAATCAATAATAAAACTTATAGATTTAACATTCAAACAATTTGATTTAGAATTTGATCACGTTGAACTTTCAACAAGACCTGAAAAAAGAATCGGTTCAGATAAAATTTGGGACAAAGCAGAGAAAGCACTTGAAAACGTTCTAAATAAAAAGAAAATGAAATACACCATAAACAAAGGAGATGGAGCTTTTTACGGGCCAAAAATAGATTTTCATTTGAAAGATTCCTTAGAGAGAACATGGCAATGCTCAACGATACAACTAGACATGGCACTTCCTGAAAGATTCAATCTAACATATCTTGACGAAAAAGGGAAAGAAAAACATCCTTTAATGCTACACAGAGTTGTATACGGAAGTTTAGAAAGATTCATCGGAATCATAACTGAAAGTTACGATGGAAAGTTTCCTTTATGGCTCAATCCAAACCAAATAAAAGTTATGAACTTAACGGACGAAAACAAAGACTACGCAGAAGAAATTTACAAAAAACTAAAAGAATCTGGGTTCAGGGTAGAAAAAGATTTGAGAAATGAATCTATGGGAAAGAAAGTAAGAGAAGCATCAATTCAGAGATTTAATTATATTTTAACTGTTGGAAATGAAGAAAAGACCTCTAAAAAAGTTGCAATAAAAAAGCCTGGAGAAAAAGAAATTCAGACTCTGCCTATAGAAGAATTTATTGAAAAAGTTAAGAAAGAAATTGAGAATAAAAATTAATCTTTCTTCTTATAATAAACCAAACCAGAAAGCCCCTCAACTAAATAATAATTTTTATTTCCTTTAGGATTTTTTTCAAAAAAGCCCCTAACATTTACATTAACAAGAGGAGGGGTACAAATAACAGATTCATTAAAATTAAAGTTAACATAATTTTTTTCTGGAAATTTCACAACAAAATAATTTTTCTCAATCCTATCAATTCTCCCTCGGTTAAACATCCTTTTTTCCAGAGAACCATGTGTCTTCCTAACATGTTTCCTAAATCTTTCCCTTTTTCCTGAAGCTTCTTCTTCAGAACTCATGCTAAAATAAAGAATTCAACCTTTAATTAATTTTATAAATCCATTAATATTAGCAATTTCATGAAATTTCAATTTTACTACGAAAAATTAATTAATTTAGAAGAATATCAAAAATTCAAAAAAGATTTCCCTGATGCCTATTTCAGCTCTGCATTTTTTGTGTTAGATAAAAAAGAGAAAGACAACAAAGTTCATTTTGATTTTTACCTTCCAAAAGGACCAAAGATGTATTCCTTCAAACTAGATAATAAACCTGAATTTGTAAATGTAGAAAACTTCGATCCAAAAATCCCAGAAAAACTATCAATGAACTATGAATTTGACCTTAACGAAATTGAAAACCTAATTCAAGAAGAAATGAAAAAACATAAAATAAAAGGAGAAATACAAAAACTTCTTTTCAGTCTCCAAAAATTAAAAGGAAAGGATTACCTTCTTGCAACAGTCTTCATTTCAAACATGGCCCTACTTAAAGTCCATATAAAACTTCCAGAAAATAAAATCACAACGTTTGAAAAGAAATCTTTCTTAGATATGATTAAACTTGTAAAAGGAAGTCGTAGTAATGATGAAAATAATTCTGAAAAAAAGAATTAGTTTTTATTAGGCTCACAAACCTTACAAGGTTCATAACCTCTTAATCTAAAATACTTTTTATCGTCTTCTTCAACAAGATATTTTTCCTTAATAACTCCTGCAAATCGACAAGTTCTCAAATGATATCTTTCATTATAACTAGATCCAACATACTTTGATTTCTTAAGCTCAAGGGATTTTTCCTCCTCCAACAAAACAGGAACTCTCTTAAAAACAGGCTTTTCAACTTCTCTTATAACTTCTTTAATAACTGGCTTTTCTCTATCTCTAAAAATCTCTTTTACAATAGGTCTATCCACAGGTCTTTCAACTACTTTCTCGATAAATTTCTCTTGAATCGGCACAATAAACTTTTCTTTCCTGAATCTAAACAAAAGAAAAACTAAAACAAAATAAGCAAAGGCAACAACTCCTGAAAGAACGTAGATATCTCCTCCTGCTACTTCAAAAGACGCAGAAAAAGCAAGAATCAAAACAATCGCTGCAACCCCCATTAATAACGTAATCAAAAAATTAAATGGATCTGCACGATAATATTCTTGTTCAAATTCCATACAAATCAGAACAAATTAACGATTAAATACCTTTCCAAATCGTAGCTAAAAATTATTTCTTATTTGGTTTACAAACAGAACAGGGCTTAAACTTTTTCTTCTTAAAAAATTCCTTATCTGCCTCAACACGATATTTCGGCTTAATCAACTTTGCAAATCTACAGCTTGTCTTATGATACATTTTTGACTCTTCTGTTCCAACAAAACCTTCATCTACAACCTCAAGTTTCTCAGCGACATCTTTATTGACTTTTGCTTCCTGATACTCTCTATCAAATTCTTCCATCGCTGGACTCTTATATTCAACAATCGGCTCTCCGCCAAAATCTCTAAATTCTGACTTAACTCTTGGTTTAATAGACCTAGAGTAAACATACAAAAACAAAAGATAAACAACTGCTGCAACAAGAACAAGGAACAAATAATTCCAAACTCCGAAATTAAAAGCCATTCCTGATAAAAAAACAAATATTAAGAAGGCTACTGCAACTAATGCAGATACTAAAACATTCACTGACTTTTCTCTTGCCATAAAAAAATTAACAAGAAACCCTTTAATAATTTAATTATGATAGAGAATATATTATGAAAAGAAACAATTTTTTAAAAACAAACGAAATTACTTTTTCCTTGCAACAAAATTAATCATCATCTCTGAATTATGCTCGGAAATTATCTCAAAGCCAGCATTTCTAAAAAGTTCATGAATCTCTTCTTCACTAAACAAATAATAATATCTATCTCCTTTATCCGTCCATCCAATTAAATGTTCCTTTTTTCCTTTTTTAGTTTTTCTCACAAATCTCTTAGATTTCTCATTCCAAACGCCCACATAAACTTTTCCAGAAGGTTTCATGACTCTATAAAATTCCTTCACAGTTTTTTTTCTATTCTCTGAGCCCTGAACACAATGCAGCGCAGAAATACAAATCCCATAATCAAAATAATTATCTTGAAAAGGCAAATCCGACAAGTCCGCCTGAACAAATTCTGCAGGAATTTTTTTCTTTTGAGCTTTTTCCTCAGCAAGTTTTAACATCTCTTTAGAAAAATCAACAAGCCACATTTTTCCTTCTTTAATCCTAGTTAGATGTCTCCCCGAACCAGAACCCAAATCAAGAACATTTCCTGAAGCATTTTTCAAAAAGTCCATAGACCTTTCAGAAGGAATTTTCTTATATTCGTTCCACTCTGGAGCAATATTATCCCAAATCTCTTCTTGATTTCCAACTTCCATGAATTAATTTAGAATTATTTATTTAAGAAATTAACTAATCATTATTAACTTCAATAACTCCAGAATATTCCAAATAATCTCTATAAAAATTAAAAGAAATTTCCTTATTCTTCAATTTTTTCTTCACAATTCCTGCTTCAGAGCCTTTCTCCTTCAAAGGCAAAACAAGAAAATAATCTTCTAAAGTTTGAGTAGAATCTTCATCTGCAAAACTTTTCAGACTTTCATAAAATTCGGAAATATTTATATTGACCTTAGAAGTTTCAAGATGTTTCCTAAAATCTAAAATAAAATCCCTCTCCTTATTGGAAAAAGAAACTAAATTTCTGCCAAAATACGTTTTATCTCCTTTTAATTGCCCAATAGAATAAAAATCTCCTGAGCTCAATTCAATCCAATTATTAGAAAATCCATTAACCCGAGTATAAACTTCAACAAACTTCTTCTCTCCAAACATTTCAAGATATTTTCCATAATCTTCCCTAGTCATCAATTCAAAATCAACATCTACTTTTAGAACAGGAAATTTATTCTCTTTTAAAAGTTTTTTAGAAAGGTTAGGATTCTCCAAAACTTTCTCTAAATACAGCTTATTAAATCTGCTCATACTCTCTAAAAACAAAAACTCTTTAAAAAGATATATGAGCTCAAAAAGATACTTGCTTTCTCAAAGCACTTTTATTTAAACCATCAATTTCCCAGCATTCTGCCTCAGTTTCTTCCAACAATTCTTCAATATTAAAAGTCCCTTTCTTTCCGGAATGTCTAATTAAATCTGTGATTCCTTTACACATTATCTCATCCTTAATCTTATAATGCTCATCCTCTTTTCCGGAAAAATGAAGCCTTATTTCGGTATATCCAAAAACAATTGCTCCCATATCTTTTAATTCCTTAAATGGCACATACCCTCTAAAACTCGGAATTCCTCCTTCACTAAAATAATCAAAATAATCACAAATACTAAACTCTTCTTCATCCGAATAATGCCCCGAATTCATAAA
>CAYVFP010000040.1:3730-5535 GCA_964451055.1 Candidatus Woesearchaeota archaeon | reverse complement strand
TCCGGACAGAGCCTAATTTTCAATAAATTTTTATACTCTCAATAATTCTGGAAGAAACATGAACAATTCCAATATTGAGCTGCCGAGATATGAAGAATCATTTGATCCAAAGAATAAAAGAAAAAAAAGATTCAAATGTTATAATGAATTTACTGTCTTGACGGATTATTCTGAGTTAAATAAGAGTCAGGGAAAGCTTGTGGGGATTCTATTGAGAGAAAACTCTGAGCCGGTAACTGCTTTTGTTGAAAAAGTCTTGGTTAATGGGTCTAAAGCTTTTCAAAAAGTTTATTTGCAATATGAAAGTCCCTTTGAGGGCAATGTGATTTCTGAATATATCTTGCCTCGGTCTGGAAAAATTAATAGAAGGAACTTCTCTTTGAGTCCTAAAAAGACTTTTCATTGGGATGCGAATAAGAGGAGATTTAGTATCAATGAGAAAGATTTATCTTCTAGAGACACGAAATATTTATAAACAAATTAAAATTAAATTAACTATGGCATTCAAAAAATTCAAAGATATGTTTTCTGGTCCAAGAGATGATGATATGATTGAAGAGGACTATTTAGAAATTGATTTAGAGCAAGAAAAAAAGGATAACAAAGTTTCTGTTAAATTATTCGCATTGAGAGATTATGAAGATGCCAACAAAGTAATTAATGCTTTGAGAGAAGGATATACGATTGCAATTGTTGATATTAAAGTTCTTAGGAAAAAAGATCCTTTAGAGTTAAAGAGAGCTGTTTCTAAGATTAAAAAGACGGCAGAAGCTATGGAAGGTTCAATTGCAGGATTTAAGGACAACCAGGATGTTGTTGTGGTTACTCCTTCTTTTGCAAAAATTGACAAAGAACCAGAAGTTGTTAAAGAAAGAAAAAGATTTTCTGATGATTTAGATTATTAATTCTCTTGGGTTGAAAAGTAGGAGAGAAAAGAGGTTTTGATGTTTTCTGAGGTGTTTTTTATTTTTTAGATAATTATTATTCCTTTGAGCAATAATTTTTAACTCTATTTTTTAATAATTCATAACCTCTAGTTGTTCTTTTGCTTGATAATACTTCTTTTCTGGAAACTTTTTTAGATTTCACCAGTTTAATATTTTTGGAAAATTGGTCTTTAGTTAAGTCTAATTCTTTTCCAGAGGGCAGCAGATTCCAGTAATGATCCCAATTCATATTTCCTTTAACGTGTGAATAGAGGATGCTCCCTCCAAGATAATCTTGAACAATTAAAGAAACAACTCTGCAGTGTCCTGCAGAATCAGGTAAAGATTTATCCCTCCAGAGAAACTTGTAATGGCAAGTATCTTCGCCCCAAGATTTCATGATAGCTTCTTTTAGTCTTTTTATAGAAACCATTTTCTAAACTCTAGCACTTGAGAACAAAGATTTGATTGCTACAACTATTGTCGCTGGGACGAATAACGTTAAGAGTGCTGAGAAAGTTGATGTGACTAAATCGCCTACTCCTATTCCTATTAATGAGCCTGTAACGCTCTCCATACCAAATCTGCTGACTACAACAAGAATTGCTGAAGTTATAAGAAAAGTTTGAGCGTTTTTTCCTTCAACGTTTATTTTGTAACCAACATAAAGGCCGATAATTACAAGGATTGCATAAATAGGAGAACTATATTTTATGATTGCATCAATAGATAGGAACTTTGAAGTTAATATCCCAAAGATTAAGGCTAAGATTACACCAAACAAAAACATCCAAGCGCCGACCGATTTTTCTTTTGCTTTTAGAACCATTTTATCGTTGATAAAAAGAGTAAATTTTAGTATATAAAGCTTTTCAAAAA
>CAYVFP010000040.1:0-3630 GCA_964451055.1 Candidatus Woesearchaeota archaeon | reverse complement strand
GAAAATTAAATATGTCCTTAATCACAGAAAAGTTTATAAACCATCTTAACTCTGGAATGATTACATGAAAATGAACAATAAAATGTTGGGTGTTTTTGCAGGATTATTTTTAATGGTAATGTTAATTGGAGTTGCTAGTGCAGCTTTGACAATTTCTAACGTTCCTAGTTTATCTCAAGATGAAGATTATTTTTTATTTACAATTGAAAGTGATATAAATGATAGTGTGAGTGTTTCTGTCTCTCCGATTGTTGATGAAACTCAAACTATTGAATTTGAACCAACAAATAACATAGAATTGGTTAATGGAACCCCTCAAGTTGTGAGAGTTAATTACAGCTCAGAGGATTTTGATTTTGAATTTGGGGAAGAATATTCAACAGATATGACAATAACAGGAAATAATGATAGTGTTGTTAGAGAGATTTCTTTTGAATCTCATAATTATTGTGGAACTATCCCAAATGAAGGGGAATTAAGTGTTTCAATTGAAGATGTGGAGGTTGTTGAAGGATTTGGAGATGATGAAGATTTTTGGTATTTGTATGATGAAATTAGAATGGAAGTTGAGGTTGAAAATAGAGGAGATTTTGATTTAGAAGATGTTGAATTAGAATGGGTTCTTTATGCAGGAGATGTTGAGATTATGAGCGATGATGTTTCTAGAGAAGATGTTGATGAAGGAGATGATGAAGTGTATTATGTTGATTTTAAGCTTGATGAAGATATTGAAGAATTTAGAGGAGAGGATGCATATGTTTATATTAGAGCGGTTGGAGAGATTTATGATAGAGATTCTGAATTAGATGGGGATTTAAGTTGTGGATATACTAGCGATAATTTTGAAGTTGTGACTAGAGATAGATTTGTAATTTTAAACGAATTTGAACTTAATGGAATTAATTTAGAAGAAATGGTTTATGATGAGCAGGTTTTTAGTTGTGGAGATTCTGTGTCAATAAATGCTGATGTATTAAATATTGGAGATAGAGATGAAGATGATGTTTATGTTCAATTTTATAATAGCGAGCTTGGATTAAATGAAGTTGTTGATATTGGAGATATTGATGCTTTTGATGAAGATTCTGTTTATTTTGAATTTGAAATTCCTGAAGATGTTGAGGATGGATGGGATAATATTTTAATTGAAGTTTATGATGAGGATAAGGATCTTTATGAGAATGATGAAGATGATGAATCTTCTTATAGTCTTTCAATAAAGACTGAAAGTTGTTATGTTGAACCTCCTCAAGTTAGTGCCCAGTTAGATTCAGAAGCTAAGGCGGGGGAAACAATTGTTGTTCTTGCTAGCGTTACAAATATAGATGATGAAGAATTAGGATTTACTTTTAATGCAAATAACTATTCGGATTGGGCAAGCTTAGAATCTTTAGAACCAAGAATTGCTACTGTTGATGCTCAAGGGTCTCAAGAAGTTAGAATTGAACTTATGGTTGACAAAGATGCTGAAGGGATTCAGAATTTTGAATTAGAAGTTTTATCTGACGGGGAAATTGTTGCTTCACAGCCAATTTCGGTTACACTTGAAGAAAGTCAATTTAACTTTTTAGATTTCGTTAGCGATAACAAGAAAACAATCGGAATTGTTCTTTTGAACTTAATCCTTTTAATCTTGATAATTGTTATTGCTGTTAAAATTCTTAGAAGAAGGTAATTTTTTAGTTTATCGTCAAAGAACTAAAGATTAATAAATACTTTTTTGTTTTATTTTTTATGAAAAAAATTTATTGGAGTATTGTTTCAAGATATATTATTCTTATTGTGGCTTTAATTTTAGGAGTGGGTCTTTCTTATTTTCTTTTCGCTGAACCAACCCTTTATTCTAGTTATTTTCTTTTTGATGCATTTTACTCTAATGTTTTTGTTTCGGGGACGGACATTTTTATAGGGGATAAAATAATTTCGATTGTTGGGTCTTGTGTTGCCGGAAGTGCTTATTTGCTTTTGCTTGTGTTAAATTTGTCTGTACCAAAGATTAAGGTTAAAAAAAGGTTGTATATTTTGATTAGTTCGTTTCTAATTTTCTTTCTTTTTAATATTGCAAGGATTTTTTATCTTGGAACTCTTTATTTAAATGATTCTCCTAACTTCGATATAATGCATAAAATTCTTTGGTACTTCGGAAGCACTGCAGTAATAATTTTGATATGGTTCTTAGAAGTTAAGATGTTTAGAATAAAAGAAATACCTTTCTATTCAGATGTTAAGAAAATTTATAGTTTAATGAAAGATTAATTTTCTGATAAAAAATCAGAAAGAAGTTCTACAAGATATTTTTCTGTTACTGGAAGGATTTCACAATCTGCGTATTCTAAATCGTAGCAATTCTCTCCTCTTTGAACAATCTGTGTTTTGTCTGATGATTTTATGTCGAGGTAAGTGAAACGTCCTTCTTCGTCGCAAGTTGCATTTCTATCTAAGATTATTTGTGCACCGATTGCTTCATGAATTTGTCTCATATTTGCTATAGCAATTACATCGTCTCCATCGCAGCTTATGTTTTCTTCTAAGTTTATTGCAGTATATTTCATTGCGGTGAAATTCTCTTCAGGGAAATCTATTCTCTTGAGTTTTGAGGGGTTTGTTCTTAAGTAAACATTGTAAGGTGTGGGTTTGCCTTGGTAAATTACCGGAAAGGAGGTTTGATAGAAAATTAAAGGGTTTTCTGCGGTTCCTTGATTTATTGTATTGAATTCTAAGTCTTTGTATGTTGAAGTTTTTAATGAATTTAGATAGAAGGCAAAAATTACTACCAATAGAATGATTACTCCTGAAATAATTAGAGTGTATTTAAGAATTTTATTCTCGTTCATTTTTTTATTTGGAGTTTCAGAGATTTCTTTTTCTTTTTTATTGTCTGGATTTTCTGGTTTCTCTGATTCAGATTTTTTTGGGACTTTCTTAGAAGATTTTTTCTTTGGAGTTTTCTTTTTTGCCATTTTAATTCTAGTGAAATTTAATTTATAAGATTATCTTTTGTTATTCTTTTATTCTGAATGTCCTGTAAAGGAATTCGTCTGTGATTTTTTGTAGATCTTCTAAAGGTCCTTCTATGAAAACGCAGTTTTCTGATTGAGTGATTGTTGGCTCTAGAGCTTCTCTAATGATTATGAAATTTTCTGAGCAGTCTTTAATTGGATAAGTCTCGTCTTGGCATGTTGCGTTTTCTAGGCATGCGAATTGCATTCTTGAAACGAAAGGATAAATTGTATTGTAAATTTCATTGGTTGAGTAATAATCTTCTGAGGATAAATATAGAGGCTCACCAGAATAGGCAGAAATTGTGTTTAATGAATTATTTATTTGGACTTGAATTGTTTCGTCTGGGAGATTTGAGAATGTTAAATCTGCATCGCTGTAAGAAGTTTGCCAGAGCCCGTTTACCTTGTTGAAAGTGTAACCGTTGTATTTTTCCCTTTCAGAGGAAGATTCTGGGGACGAGTCAAAGGAATTTACAATTATTCCAAAAACACTCATGAACATTAACAAAACCATGATTCCAGCAATAATTAATTGGTTTCTTTTTTGCTTTTTCTTTTGGTCTTGTTTTGTTGTTATTTTTCTCATGTTTAAATTAAAAAGCGAGGGTATAAAAAGGTTTTTCTATGA
>CAYVFP010000039.1:0-5816 GCA_964451055.1 Candidatus Woesearchaeota archaeon | reverse complement strand
TTCACAAACTTCCTAATCATCTCCATTGCTTCCTGTCCTGAAATCTTTCCCTTAAACTCTTTCATAACCAATCCCATATATGCATTTGCATTCAAACCAGGTTTCTCCTTAACAATTTTCATAATCCTTTCTTCAACTTCAGAATTATCAATCTTCTCGACCTTAACTGCCTCAGAAACAGGGATACCTTCTACAACTTTTTGAAGAACATCCTTAATATGTGCCTGATGAAGTTTATCTTTGTAAACCATTTCTAAAATATGACTCAAAACATCTAAATTCAAAACTTCTTCAATTTCTTCAAGAGTTTTTTTATTCTTACTAGCAATTTCCTTCGGAAAAATTAATAACAATTTTCCAATCAAAACCCCATTTCCATGAACCTCATAAAGTTCTTTATACTCTTCAAGTTTATTTCTCTTAAACAAAATCTTAATCATTTCTTCAGTCAATCCTTGTTGCCTTAATTCTCCTTCAATCTCTGAACGAAGCTTAGGCAAATCTTTCTTAACAGAATCAATAAATTTTTTATCCAACTTCAACAAAGGCAAATCTGTTTCTGGATACATTCTTGAACTCCCGGGCAAAGGCCTCAGATATTTTGTTTCTCCCGAAGGTAAAAC
Source organism: Candidatus Woesearchaeota archaeon (assembly GCA_964451055.1). GTDB lineage: Archaea > Nanobdellota > Nanobdellia > Pacearchaeales > GW2011-AR1 > GW2011-AR1. The sequence goes on along the minus strand of CAYVFP010000039.1, from coordinate 5,193 downwards.
ATTTCTAACCTCCATTCCTACAGGCTTACCTTCATCACTCAATTTTTTATGTCTCAGAATTTCTTTGTCAATAGCCTTAACAAAAATATCCATATCCTGCATACCTTTAATCTCAACCCTATTTTCATTTCTTATAGAAACATTAACATCCTGCCTTATAGTTCCAATTCCACGACGAACCTTACAACTTCTCAAAATCTCTCCAATAATCAGAGCGACCTCTTTAGCATGCTCCGCATCTTTAACATCTGGCGCAGTCACAACTTCTACCAAAGGAATTCCTAATCTATCAAGCCTATAAACATCTCTTTCTTCTTCCCTGCTAACTGTTCTTGCAGAATCTTCCTCGAGCATCAAATAACTAATCCCCACCTTTCCTTTAGAAGTTTCAATAAAACCATCTCTTGCAACTAGCACCGTTCTCTGAAAACCCGAAGTATTAGAACCATCAATAACTGTTTTCCTCATAATCTGACTAAAAGGAACAGCTTTCATGTTCATAAGAAACCCAATCTGAAGAGCAATTTTCAAAGCATCTTTATTAATTTCCCTCGGAGGTTCTTCATCTGCTTCAATCAAACAACAATTATCATAATACCCTTGATAAACAAATTCTTTATTTTGAGATGCCTGATGCGCTGCAGCCACATCTACTTCTCCAGACTCTCCCGCAACAGCATGAAGCTTTCTGGTAAAAGTATAATCAGGTTCATCACTTCTTAAAACACTAGGGCATTTACAAAATAATTTTCCAGAATCAAGTTGCTGATGAATTTCTAAACCGCATTTAAATCCCCATTCTTCATAATCAACTTTTTCTTTTTTTACAGCCATAGAAAAACAACAGAAGAAGGATTTATTAAATTAATGAATTATAACTTTTTTCCAAGATAAACTGTGAGGCCGCCTTCCTTATTCTTAAAATAATCAATCCTCTCAAAACATTGATTCATGACTTTGGTTCCAATACCACTATGCTCTAAAGGAGCATAACCCCTACCACAAAAAGCATAAAAATTAGGAACTTTTTCAATCTGATGTGCTCCACTTTTAGTCAAGAGATTAAGAGCATAAGAAAAAAGATTTCCATCAATAATTCCTCCTTCATCCCCAATAAAAAATTCTAATTCATTTTTATTAGAAAAGGATTGATGCCAATAGATTGTTTTATTATTATCTTTCCCATTTCCATGTTTGTATGCATTTTTTAAAGCCTCAGAAACTCCTGGCACTATTCCATCAAAATTAAACTCTGATATCTGATAACTTCTAAGACAGTTTTTTAGCTTATCCATATACTTAATCAAATCAAATCCTTTTTTTCCAGGAACAAAAGAAAGATCCTTAAAACGACCAGAAATTTTTAAAGGGCTTATCTCAACTTGCCTAAGATCAATCTCCTTATCAAATAAAGTTCTCACTAATGAAGATTTATTTTCAAAGTCGAGGAATCCCTTTGATTTTATCATGAAATACACAGAGTTCCGAAATTTATAAACCTTCCGATATGTAACTATTTAGTAATTACGTCAAAAGGCAAGAAACATTTATAATCCGACTAAAGTATCTAATACAATGACATTAAAAAAAGATTTGAATGTAACCCACCCTAACAAACCTACCTTGACCCTAGGGCAAAAAGCCGCTGATAAATTAACAAAATGGGCAGGTAGCTGGACATTCATAATTTCTTTCGCGACGTTCCTTGTCCTTTGGATTCTTCTAAACACTTCTTGGTTAATCTTCGGAACTACCTGGGACGAAAAACCATTCATCCTCCTAAACCTAATTTTATCCTGCCTTGCAGCATTCCAAGCTCCAATAATTCTTATGTCTCAAAACAGGGAAGCACAAAAAGACAGACAAAGAGCAGAATATGATTATGCAGTTAATAGAAAATCAGAAAGACAGATTGAAGAAATAAGGAAAATTGTGAAAAAATTAGATAGGAAAGTAAAGTAAAGTAAAATTTATTCAAAATATTCTCCAGCATAATTAATTATATAAATTAAAACTTATTCTTAATAGCATCTAAAATGTCAATAGATATAACTAAACCCTTGTTTGGAACTTTTGAAGAAATTGAACTTATTGAAAAAATCAACAACCAAATGAAAGATATCAGAAGAGATTATATCAATAAATCAACAAATTCCTGGAAATCCCAAGAAAATAAATATTACTTTTCAACTCAAAATTAAAATGGCCAGACTAGAATCAAGATTTAAAAAACAAATAATTGAAGAAAAAATACCTATGAATGTTGTCCCTAATTTTCCTAGTGAGGAATACGCTAAAGAAGTAGATAAAATACTTCTTAATGAAGAGAAATTAAACCTAAGAAATTATCATTTAACTAAATATGGAAATTAACTTGAAATGACCTTATTAAAAAACAAAACAATAGAAAAACTTGCAAAAGAAGGAAGAATCTCAAAGACAGAAGATCCAAGATCTCCAAAACATTATCAAGAAATTAACCAATCCTTAATAACTCAAGACTTCCAAATGTACAAATATTTCCAAAATTCAAAAAGAGTCTCCTATTCTCAAATAAAATAATTATTCTACCAACCGATCACTAATTTCTCCAGAAAAATTCTTCAGCATTTTCTCTTCAACAATCTCTTTTGACTTAGACCATTCCTTATGTCCTAAAACCCACCCTAATTTAACCAAAGCAGTTTCTGCAAGCATATCTCCAAGATAGATAACTCCTGCATCAAACAATTTACGACCAGAGCTATAAACAAAAGGATGCAGTCTTCCGTTAACACACTGTGCAGAAGCACAAACATAAAATCCTTTTCCAGTAAGTTCCCTAATTTTCTTCACCCACGAATGATCTGACTCTACAGCAACCTGTCCAATTCCCGCAAACTCAACAACAACACCTTTGTAACCGTTAGAAAAATAATAATCCAAAATCTCTGGTCCTTGGCCAGGATAAAATTTAATCAAAGCAACTTTATCTTCAAAAGAGAAATCTCCTTTCACTTTTAATTTTTCATTTCTCGGATTATATCTCTCAAGAATTTTAAATTCGTCTTCGCTAATTTTTGCAATAGGCAAAGCATTAACTGGTTTAAATGCATCTCTTCTTGAAGTATGCAATTTTCTAACTTTAGTCCCAGGAAGAGCATAACAAAATTTATCCGAATTATCTCCATGACCAACCAACACAACTTCTGCAATATCTGAAACAGCTGCTTTTGCAGAACAAATTAAATTTAACCTTGCATCCGAAGAAGCACGATCAATACTTCTTTGACTATAAGTCAAGACAACCGGCTTATTTAGCTTACCCAACATCAAACTCAATGCAGCAGAACTATAATGTAAAAAATCCGTTCCATGAGTAATTATAACTCCAGAAATATTTTTATCATTCAACAACTCTTCAGTCTTTTTCGCTAAAACCTTCCATTCCTTATGACTCATATCTTCACTCCAAACCATAAAAGGATTTTCAATTTTTATAACATTAACATATTCTAAAATCTCTGGATAAAAATTAATAAACTCCTCGATATCAGTCAAATACTTTACCCCTCCTGTAGAAGGATCGTACTTTGAGGCAATTGTTCCTCCAGTAATAATCATTGCAACATTTGGTTTAGTATCATCTTTCTTAATATCCAAAGAAACTTTTTTCTTCTCCACACTTTTAACCTTCTTAATTTCTAAAACCTCTTTTTTATTCAGCCCAATATTATAACCATTATCTAACTTAATCATAACCAAGTTCTTCTCCTCACTCGGACTCTCTAAATAAACTCCTCTATGCTTCTTTTTGGGCAAAACTACTTCAACATAATCTCCGGGCTTCGCATTATTTTTCATAATACTTCAAGAAAAACCAAAGTTATAAAATTAACTAATTCAAAAGAAACAATTCGTTAATAACTCCGAATATAAAAATTAGGATAAAAAGAATTATCCAAATAAGTTTAGGGTGCAGAGAATATTCTGGTTCCCGATCTCCGTTTCTCTTTGCTTTTTTTATCATTAAAAGAACTAAGATTGCAATTGATCCTCCAGATACAACTCCCCCAATAGAAAGAATTTTTGTAAAAGAAAAGAAGTCAGAAAGTTGAGTGACCAAGAAAATAACTATAGGGATAATACTTGCTAGTATCCATGAAGATTTCTCTGTGTATCTTTCATCAAATTTAAAATTATCCATTAAAGAATTTCCCATAGCAAAATAAGAAGTAAACATCGTAAAAATCCCCAAGAATACAAAAATAGGTCCGAGGGCAAGAGTTGCGACTTCCGGAGTATTCTGTCCTAGCGCTCCCACAATTATCAAACTAAAAAGAATATAAATTAAAACAGATATAAGAGTTCCAGAAATTATTGCTTTTTTGAATAGCTTCCCGTCACTGCTTGCCACAAGCCTCATTTCAGGGATAGAATGAAAGCTCATCATTGAAAACAAAACAACTCCAAAAGGGAGAAGAAGATAACTAAAGTTCATCTCTAAAAGATTGTTATAATTGATGGAAGGGAAAAATTGAATTGCGATAAAAAGGAAAAGAAAAAAGATAACTAATACTCCCCATTTTTCGAATCTCTTTAAACTCTGAATTCCTCCCTTCAATAAAAACAACATCAGAAAACCAAACAAAACCCCAAAAAGAATTGAGTGTTCTGCATCTCCAAAAAATAAAAAACTAAAACTCTCTCCGACCCCCAAGGTATATGCTACCATAGAAGCAAAAATCCCAAAAACAACTGCAAACTCCATAAAATGCCTTCCTCTTTTTCCAAGATATTTTTCTGCATATCCTATAAGCTGATGTTTGCCTTTAGTTCTAAGTATAATTTCTGAAAGATAAAGATTAACCAATAAAACAATTCCCCCTAACCCAAGAATATACAAGAACGTAATAAAAAATCCCGCTTTGCTAGCAATATAGGGCAACCCCAAAACTCCTGCACCTATGCAAGTTCCCACTAAAATTGAAATTGCAGAAAAATATTTCTTATTTTCTTTAAAACTTAAATTCACCATCTTTTATTCAATAAAAAGAAGAATGAAATTTAAAAGTCTTTTTGAAAACAAAACAGGCCGGGAGGGATTCGAGGCCTAAAAAGTAGGTCATCCTTTAGGAAACCCCTTGGGGTGAGAATCCAACAGGCCGGGAGGGATTCGAGGCCTAAAAAGTAGGTCATCCTTTAGGAAACCCC
>CAYVFP010000038.1:0-5926 GCA_964451055.1 Candidatus Woesearchaeota archaeon | reverse complement strand
TAGAATCAAGTCTCTCAAAATCATAAGTCAATTTTTTAAGCTTATGCGAATATTCATCATAATCTTCAAAATTATCCGTAGGATTAATTAACTCTAATGACTTTTCTCCAAGAGAATTAAAGAAAGAATCTAGATGCTTCCGGTAATGCTTACTACTTTCAAAAAGAAAAATTTCCTCTGGAATTTTAAGGCTCCTCCTATAATCTAGAGAATCCATCTTCTCATTAAATCTTTCATTTCCCTCTTTCTTAACAATTATCCCTCTATCTGGAACGAAATAAACTTGAAAATGGTCTTCCCGAGTAAGAATATTTTTCTTTCCCTTAGAATAAATCTTTTCTGTCTGAAATCTAAGCAAATAAATCAATTCTCCTAAACTCCTATGATTAAATTTCATCATTACCCCTCTTTCTTAAAATAAAATATCTTAACCTTTAAAAATTAAATTGTTCTAAGAAAGATATGTTAAAGAAAGAGGCAAATAAAAATAATAATTCTAGGAAAAAATGGATTGGAGGAATAAAATTAGTTTTTTCATTATACTTCTTTATTCTTATGCTTGAATTAATAAAGATAGCTTCATTAAATTTAGCTCCGAATCTTAAAGAACTTCTGATGTATAATGTCGGACCCATAAAGGCAATTTCTATAGGCTGGTTCTCAACATCCCTTATTCAATCATCTGGTGCGGTCGGATCCACTGTAGCTGCTTTCGTCGGAAATCAAATACTCTCTCTAGATACGGCAGTTTACATTTTAGCTGGAGCCTACCTTGGGACAACGATAACTGCAATAATAATTTCTTCATTAACAAAATCAAAAAAAGATAAAGATTTTAGACACGGTTTTGAAATAGGGCTTGCATTTTTTATATATAGTTTGATAATAGTTTTCATAGCACTCATCCTTGAATTTTCTCTTAAATTTTTCTCAAAAACTTCACTTTTCATTGCTTCAGGAATAAGTGAAAAAATTCCTCTCCTTACAATTCCAAATCTCCTTGGAAAAATCGTCGATCCTGTATCTCATATAATTATTCAAAATATCAACAACGTTTTAGTTTTGTTTTTTGCTTTTTTGTCCCTGATATTCATATTAAAATTGTTAAGCAATTCCGTAATTAATTTGCTCGGAGGAGAAAAAGAAGCAAGAAAATTCTTGCACAAAAAATTCGAAAACAAATACAAAGTTTACTTCATGGGAGTCTTAATCACCGCAATAGTTTTTTCTTCAAGCATAACAATAAGTTTACTTGTTCCTCTTGCAGTAGCTAGGTTAATCGACCTTAAGAAAGCACTTCCTTTCATAATAGGTGCAGATTTGGGGACTTCAAGTGATCTTTTTATTGCTTCAATTCTAATCGGAAAAGTAGGAGCTCTTGCTTCCTTTATTGCATTTGCTATGTTTGCAATCCTTGGAGCAATCATCTTCCTACCCAACACTGAAATTTTATTCAAACTCACAAAATACACTTCTAAGAAAATAATTGGAATTTCTAGAAAAAGGGCCATATTATTCTTAATAGCATTTATCCTAATCCCTCTCGGAATTATTGTAATTTTTTAAAATCGACTTTTTCACAAAATCTTTAGAAAGGTAAATTGTCCCAAATTCAGAATCAACAAAAATCTTCCCTTCCCAATCTCTAATTACTCCATACCCTATATGAAACCCCACACTTTGATCATCTGACTTATGAAACTCTTTTAATTTTCTCCTATTTTCCCAAATATCTCTTATGTCCTTTCTCTTAAAATAATCTCCCCCATCATTTATTCCAAAACAGAACTTATCCATGTTCATAAAAAGTCCACAATAGCAGTCCCTTCCCTCAATATTTCCTCCATGGACTCTTGCGTTTTTTATCAATTCTCTAAAATAAATAGAATTATTCCACCCATTCCTAAACTCCCTATGAGGAAAATCAAAAAAGCCTGATGCAGTCAACAAAGCACTCGTTTCCATTCTTTTATCAAAATTTTTTGGAAGATAGATATAGGAATGATATTCAATGGGGTCAATTAACTTTTTAACATTTGAAAAAATATCCATTAATTTCATAGAATCAAAAAACCCCTAATATTTAAAAACAAATCTATACTTTACTCAATATATGGATAAAAAAATAAGACAACCAATTGTAACAATCGCAGGACATGTAGACCATGGAAAAACATCAATTTTAGATTGCCTTAGAGGGTCCTGTATCCAAGCTTCAGAGTCTGGAGGAATAACCCAGAAAATCTCTTTTACACTATACCCCTCTACACAATTAAAAAAAGCCTGTCCTCTGATTGAAAGATCTGGAATAAATCTCAACATCCCGGGATTTTTATTCATAGATACACCTGGACACGCCGCTTTCACTTCATTGAGAAAACGTGGAGGCTCATTAGCAGATTTAGCAGTCCTAGTTATCGATGTAAACGAAGGAATAAAACCTCAAACTGCAGAAGTAATCCAAATATTAAAATTAAACAAAACCCCTTTCATAATCGCTCTAAATAAAATAGACAAAATCTCTGGATGGCAAACTCCCTCTAAAGAAACAGACCTTAGAGAATCTATAGAAATGCAATCTGAAAAGGTTAAACAGGTTTTCCAAGAAAGATACATGACTCTAATTGGTTCTTTAAACTCACACGGATTTGATTCCGACTTGTATTATAACATAGAAGACTTTACAAAAAAAATTGCAATGGTTCCAACTTCCGCAAACACAGAACAGGGAATCCCTGAATTAACGATGATGCTATGCGGCCTAAGCCAGAAATTTCTGTCGGATAAGCTAGGGCTAAATCCAGATGCAAAGGGCATTGCTTTAGAAATAAAACGTGACAAAAATAACTCTTACATAGAATCAATACTTTATGACGGGGAACTAAAAAAATCTGATCAAATCGCCATATCTGACTTGGAAGGAAACCCAATCGTTACGAAAATAAGAATACTTGAGGAAATAAAGCCTCTTTCAATTCAATTCAAATCTACAGAAAAAGTAACTGCCTCAACGGGAATAAGAATTCAAATTGTCGACAAAACGGACATTCTTCCTGGAATGCCTTTTGTTGTTTACAAAAATAATTTAGAGGAAATAAAGTCACAATTCAAAAAAGACATTGGAGAGAGTATTAAAACAAAAAATCAAGGGATAATTGCAAAGGCAGATTCTCTTGGAAGTCTTGAGGCTTTGCTAATACTCTTAGAACAAAACAACATCCCTGTTGTAAAAGCAGGAATTGGAAACATAAGCAAAGCAGATATAATCTCTGCAAAAGCAAATCTGGAAATAAATGAACTTGATGCAATAGTCGTAGGGTTCAATGTTTCAATAGATCAAGAAGCAAAAGAAATAGCATCAAAAAAAATAAAGATAATAGAACAAGATGTAGTCTACAAATTAATTGAAGACCTGGTTGAATATCGAACAGAAAAGTCAAAAGAAATCGAAAAGAAAAGGCTTCTGGGGTTAACAACAATTTGCAAACTTGAAATACTTCACAAATATGTTTTTAGAAATACAAAACCTGCAATTTTTGGAGTAAGAATAGCAGGAGGGAAATTAACAAAAAATTTATCAATAATCGACGATAAAAACGAAAAAATTGGAAATATAAAAAATGTCCAACATGAAAACAAATCTGTTGACGAAGCGACTGAAGGTCAAGAAGTTGCGGTTTCTATACCGAACATAAACTTTGAAAGAGTTCTAAAAAATAAACAATATCTTTACACAAACTTAGGGGAATCACAATTTAGGGAATTCAAAAAAAATAAAGACCTTTTAAGTGGAAGAGAAATGCAAATCCTAAAAGAGATAGCTGAAATAAAAAGAGCCCAGCCTGGAAACTCTGAATGGGGAATGTAATCCTGTTTCTCTTCTTCACAGTAATTCCAAATAAATAAAAACGACATTTGACCCCAATTTATATGGAATCTCTAGAAAAAACTATTAAATATTATTTGAATAAACCTTTGACAGAAGAAACATTAAATGAAATTGTAAACAAGTTTGATTCAATAACTGAAACAATTAATCCTAACGATTCCAGAAAGCTATTCTGGAGTAAAGATAGAAAAACCGTCACTCTCTCTGGAATTTACAAAAATGCTCCCGAGATAATAAACTATTCTTTAGAAAAGAACTATCTTGAATTCTTCAGAGGAAATCATGCAAGACATAAAATCACAGAAATCCTAGATAATAAGAAAATACCTTACAAAACTTCCAAATTATAGACCTTTCAAGAAACTCTCCCAAAGCTTTAAAAAGCCAGATAATTAAGAGATTCTACAATGAAAAATATTAATAACAAATTCAGACCCGAATGGGAACCTTTAGGAAACGACACGGTTACAGAATCAGCTGAACCAGAAAAATCTCCCTACTCTCCAGATTTACAAAAACATCAAACTCCAGGATATCATAAAGGATATAATACTGATAAAACAGAAACTCGAGAGCACAGTGAATATATTCTAGATAGTTTTAGATATCAATAATTCTATTCTATAAACCGATTCTATAAATTATTAAAAGCAAAAAACTAATCGATATTAAATTGGGCCAAATCATAATAGGGTAATTTTCTAACCAAATTAGATAACCCTTCTTCTTTAGATAAGATTTTTTCAAGAAAATTATAATTCAAATCATTTGAAATTTTCCAATCCTCTCTCCCATCAGGCATTTCTAAACCAGATTTATCTCCTTTCTCAAACCATTCAATAAGGCAATCTAAGAACTTCTCAGAGTATTCTTTATTTTCAAAATAAAACGAATCCTTCTCTAAATATGAAAATTCTTCCTCAAATAATTCTGAAAAATCCTTCTTTACTTCTAACAATCTTAGATGAACATAACTATCCTTTAATTCTTTCATAGAAGACATATCTAATTTTTCTTTTTAAAGATTTTTAGAAACAAGAGAGCTCACTTCCTTCTATTCTTAGCTGCCTTTTTCTTTTTGTGTCTTCTCCAGAAATACCAAACAACTAACCCAATAAGAACTATCCAAATCAAATAACTTCCAAATCCTCTTTGGTTTTGATCTTCTACTCTATCTTCAAAATACTTTGGCTCAAATTCAACCTGAATATTTTCTGTTCGTCTAACATTTATCGAATCTGTATATGAAAGTTGAAGAGTAATCTCTCCTTCAGTTGGAGTCGCCTCGAAATCTGCAGTAGTATAATCGTTTGAATCTAAATCTCCAACGATATTTGTGCTAGGTCCTTTAACTTCAATGTTATCCTGTTCCGGAATAGCTACAGTCAAAGCCTCAATACCAACATCCGCAATATTAAGAATCTCAAAAGTAATAGTCTTTGTAGCACGATTGTATTCTTTTATGTAAACTTCAAAATCAGCATGAGTATCCTCAATATTTAAATTAAAATCTTCGGAAATAAAGAGTCTATTTTTTCCATACCTATATCTCACTTCAAGAGGATTGTCTCCTTCAAGAGCATCTTCATCCACTCTTACTTTATACGTAGCAATAAAGAATGAACTATAATCTTTGTCGTAAACGCCTCCTTGAAAAGAATATGTTGGATCAAATCCAGGATCAAATTTTAAAGGATATTGTTCAACCAATTCAAAATCTATATTTCCACAATCTGGATTAGAAACTCCTTCAACCTGGAAAACTAATTTAACATAGTCTCCTGGAGTTGCAGGATAAGGGTCTTGATTAATCATAGAAACTTCTAAATCACAAGGCTCAGCACTAACTCCTGCTAATCCCGCAAGAAGAAACATAAAACCTAGCATAACTATCATCTCTTTTTTCATATCCAATTTAATTAAATATTGTTTTTAAATGTTACTTTAAAAATTCCACATCTCTGTGAATAAAACATTAGTCTTTATCAACGAGAATAATTAGCGTATAAAACGAATTTAAGTTTGTTTTACAGTTGT
>CAYVFP010000037.1:2363-5944 GCA_964451055.1 Candidatus Woesearchaeota archaeon | reverse complement strand
ACTGTTAGTAAATAGAAGTACTTTATAAATATGACCGAGAACTGACATGTAGGGCTAAAAAATTGCAGGACTACTTCTCAATCATCTCTATTTTGGAATCCTCTAAAAGAATTTTCGCGACATCTTTTGGAATATTCGCAATCTGACCTTTTTCAAACGGCCCGAGGCTATTTCCATCAAGATCGTTGAACACTTCTAAATCTTCCAAAAACACAACCATTGAATTCTTAGATTCTTCTTTTTCCTCTCCGCTAGAAAGAACATCATTCAATTTCTTATCCGAATTTTCCATACACTTCATCATTTCTTCAAAAAGTTGTTTCTCCAACAAAAGCATATTTTCAAAGTCCTGTCTAGAAATTCCAGTCTCAGAAGCAATCAAAACCAAATTCAAAATTTTCTTTCTTCTCCTTCTCAAAAGTTCTTGAAATAAAGTGATGGCATTTTCAAGCTGTTTTTTTGTCTTAAGCAAAACATCCGAAAAAGTGTTTTCTTCTCGAGAAGCAATCTCTTTTTTCTCTCTCAAATATTCTGCAACTTCTTTTATGAAACTTTTTTGAATAGGTTGAAGATTTTCAGAATACCTCTCTTTCTTTGCTGCCTCATAAATATCGTTATAGGTTATCATGCCTCCTAAAACACTCCAGACTTTTAATAGATTGTTATACTACCAAGAAACAATCACATTATTTCCTAAAAAAAGTTTTCTTGAAAAGCTCTTTTCCCACAATCTTCCCCAATTTCCCTTTCTTCGCCTCGCTTTCAGAGAATCTCTTCTTTCTTGGCAAAGAACCATTATAAAACAAAACTGGAACTGGATCGGCAGAATGATTCTTCAATTTGCATGGAGTAGAATGATCTCCTGTAACGACAACATTAATCTCTCTTGGAGGAGCAATCCTCCCTAAAAATTTGAAAAAAGTCTTATCTAAATATTCCAACATCTCTTTCTTCTCAAAGGGCTTATTGTCATGACCTGGTAAATCCGTCTCCTTGAAATGAACATAAACATAATCTGCTTTCTTTAAATTCTTCTTAATAACTTTAACGGAATGTTTCACACTTCTCTTTAGTCCCTTCCAAAGATTGGCATAAGCATCAATCCCTTTCATCTCGGGGTACTTAAATGAGTAATTCTTCATCCCAGATAACTCTGAAAATCCAATTTCCAAAGGCATCGCATGAGTTGAAATCCAATTTTTATATTGTTTAAACTTCGGCTTTTCTACTCCAGGGGCCCTAAAAAATAAAAAATTGGCTGGTAACAGGCCTTTCTTCTTACGAGCAACATTTACTGGATGCTTTTTCAAAACATCGTGGCTCAAAACCATAATCTCATTCAATATTTCGGCAGTGTCTACAGATTTTTTATCTTTCCCAATCGCTTTGCAATTTGTAATTTTTCTAATCTCTTCTGAATTACCCTTCTGATAACTAATGTCATTCCCGCTAACTTTGTCTGAATAATCTCCTCGAATAACTAAAACCCCTCTGTGTTGGACCGTCGACAAAAGCTTAAAACCGAAGGGAAATTCAATCATGTTTACAGCGTCCGCAAGAGCCTCGGCCTCTTTGTTGGTCAAATTTCTTCCAGCACGTCGATCAATAACATTCCCCTCTTCTAATGAATCTATTGTTCCAAAATTAATCCTTAATGCTAAATCTCCTTTCTTAAGTTTAAGTCCTGCTCCTCTAGCCTCAAGTTGCCCTCTTGAAGAATCACTTAACTTATTTCCAAAAATACTCACAATAGATTCATCGCTTCCAGGAGAGTAACCCATTTTCACCGGATACATATATCCCATTTCTCCTCGAGTAGCAAGAAAGTCAAGCCTTGGCGTTTTAGCTGCTTCCAATGGAGTTTTCTCTTTAAGCTGCCTATTTGGCAAATCTCCAAGCCCATCAATTATAACAAATATTCCTTTCATTCTATTGAATCAAATAGACTGGGATTTATAAAAATTTAGATAAAATATCTTTTGAATAACAATAATCAATTTAAAGAAAATAATGTTTCAACTATGATAGAAACAAAAAACATGTGTTATGTTGGAAAATTAGAAGATATAAACGAAACTTCTAAAGATTTGGAGAAATTTCCTCACAATTCGTTCCATTTAATTCCGATTGAAATAAAAACAGACCGCAAAAGAGTCTTCATCTTGCCCGAAAATAAAAACGATAAAATTGAGATCTTAAAAGTCCCGGAAGGAGCTACAAACTTTGTGTCTTATCCTTTTGAAAAACAAAACACTTTCAATTACAACAAAAAAGAATATATCATCTTCTCAGAAAGAGGAGATTAATCCAAAACCTTAAAACTTAATTAATTCTATTAAAAATATGTTCGGAAAACTAAAAGACAGGCTAAAGAAATGGACAAAGAAAGTTTCAGGAACAGACGAAGTACCTGAAGAAACAAAAGAAGAAAAAATAATTGAGGAAGAGACATCTTCAAAAAAAGAGAAAAAAGAAAAGAAAAAAAATTCTAAAAAAACTAAAAAAAAGAAGGAAAAAGAATCCTCAAAAAAACTCCCTACGGATGAAGAATTAAAGGAAGAAGTCTCAAAAGAAAAATACAAAGAACCCAAAAAAAAATTTAGCATTGCCCACCAAGATTATCACCCTGATTTAGAAAAAGAAATCTCTGAAGAAAAAGAACCCCAAAAAGAAGCCGATGAAGAAAAACCAAAAGAAAAAAAATCAGGATTTTTTAAATCGCTATTTTCAGAAAAAAAGAAAATTACTGAAGAACAGTTTGAAGAATACTCTGAAGATTTAGAAATGATTCTTCTTGAAAACAACGTTGCCTTAGAAGTGGCTGAAAAAATAATTGAGGAGATAAAATCGCAAGTTGTGGATAAAGAATTGTCAAGAAAAGAAATAGAAAATACCATAATAAACACTCTAGAGGAAAAAATAAAAGAGGTCTTAATTGAACCCTTCGACATGATTAAAGAAATAAAAGAAAAATCTAAATCTAATCCAGAAGAACCCTATACAATAATTTTCTGTGGGGTTAATGGGGCAGGTAAAACAACCACTATTGCTAAAATTGCAAACCTCTTAAAAAAAGAGGGAATCTCCTCTGTGATGGGGGCAGGAGACACCTTCAGAGCAGCCTCAATTGAACAACTAAAACAACATGGAGAAAAATTAAAACTTCCAGTAATAGCGCATGAATACGGTTCTGATCCTGCAGCAGTTGCATTCGATACAATCAAGCATGCAAAGAAAAATAAAACTCCTGTAACTCTAATAGACACTGCAGGGAGAATGCACACAGCGAAAAACCTTCTTCAAGAGATGCAAAAAATAAAACGTGTTGCAAAACCAGACAGAACAATTTTTTTAGGAGAAGCAATAACCGGAAATGATTCGGTAGATCAAGTAAAAGCCTTCGACGAAACTATTGGCATAGATGGAATAATCCTTAGCAAAGCAGACATTGACGAAAAAGGTGGAACTGCTTTAAGTGTAGGCTACATAACAAAAAAACCAATATTGTTTTTAGGAACAGGTCAAAATTATGAAGACTTAGAACCCTTTAACAAATGGAAATTTATTGAAAAATTGGGGCT
>CAYVFP010000037.1:0-2263 GCA_964451055.1 Candidatus Woesearchaeota archaeon | reverse complement strand
CTTTAACAAATGGAAATTTATTGAAAAATTGGGGCTGGATTAAAATTAATAAACTTATTCTTTAAAATAAAAATAACTTCCAACGCATCCTGCAACAAGCAAAACAATTCCGATAATCCCAGAAGTTTGATAAGAACCGCTTTTAATAACATTCCCCGTAACAACTCCTGAAAAATTTGAAAAAACTAAACTTAATCCAACTCCTCCTGCAAGAAGACCAAAGAATATGGACAATCTAGATTCAAGATTCCTTTTCTCTTTAAGACGCTTTTTTCTTTTCCTCATTGCACCCGTACCCACAAGCAAAACAGTTCCTCCAATTGCTCCTGCTGCAGCCCCTTTTTTTGCACCCTTGGCGCTATCTTTATTCAGTCCAATCTCCATTTGTTCAAATGTAAGACCATAATTCTTAACATCAGTTAATGCCTCTTTTTTCTGGCCACTATCATCCATCTGTTCATACTCTTCAAGTTTTTCCTTAGCAGCATCATACTCTTCCTTAATCTCTTCTATCTTTGCTTTATAGGTTTCTCTATCAACAAAATCATCCTTACTATCTTTAAAATAATCTAGAACTGTTTCTTTTTGCTTTATATCCGCCTCAAGAACTTCTTCATATGCTTCACGAACAGAACCATATTGGGAACCGGCCAAAGCACCTACAAGCCCCCCATAGATTACCCCTTTTTTGACGTTCTTAAAAAAACTCATATCCAGTAAAAAACAAACTACATTATATATTTTCCTTAACCAAAACTTTATTAATCAATTCTTTACTTCTAATTCTAACTAAAAAATCCCCTTTGCGATTTTCGGCGAAGGCAATTTGAAAATCGCCCTACAGAGCTCCGAGGAAGGAGTCTGTGAGGAAAACAAACTCACTATGTTAGAAAAATTAGGAAACGCAATAAAAAAAGCAACAGATAAAATAAGCAACGCATTATTTCTGGATAAAAACTTAGTGGAAACCATAGTCAGAGATTTACAAAGAGCCCTAATCGAAGCAGATGTGAATATTCTTCTAGTAAAACAAACAACACAAAAGATAAAAAAAGCCGCGCTCGACGAGAAAATAAAGGGAATTGAGAAAAAAGAACACATAATAAAACTTCTACACGACGAACTTGTTGCAATTCTCGGAGAAAAAAAAGAACTAGAATTAAATACAAAAAGCCAAAACAAAATAATGCTAATAGGTTTATACGCTGCAGGTAAAACAACAACTATTGCGAAACTAGGAAACTACTACCAAAAACGGGGAAAAAAAGTCGCAATCTTAGGCCTTGATGTCCACAGGCCAGCGGCAAAAGAACAACTACTCCAACTAGGAAAACAAAACAATCTCAAAGTTTTCACAAACCTAGAAGAAAAAAACCCAAACAAAATTTACAAAGAATTCAAAAAAGAACTTGACAAATACGAAGTCCTACTAATAGACACTGCAGGAAGACACGACTTAGACGATGAACTAGTAAAAGAAATAAAATCATTAAACAAAGAAATTAAACCTACAGAAAGAATTCTTACAATCCAGGCAGACATTGGTCAGGCTGCAAAAAATCAGGCACAAAAATTCAAAGAAGCTTTGGACATAACGGGAGTAATAATAACAAGAATGGATTCTACTGCAAAAGGAGGAGGAGCCCTAACCGCCTGTTCAGAGACAAAGGCCCCAGTCTACTTTATAACAAACGGTGAAAAAATAAACGATTTAGACTCTTTCAATCCTGAAACTTTCCTTTCAAGAATGCTCGGAATGGGAGACTTAACATCTCTAATAGAAAAAATTCACTCTGTAACAGACGAATCTAAACAAAAGCAATTAGAAAAAAAACTCACCGAAGGGAAACTTTCTCTGGAAGATGTTATCGAGCAGGTAAAATCAATGAACCAATTAGGAGGCTTTGATAAGCTTAAAGGAATGATTCCAGGGATGAATAAAGCAAAAATTTCAGACGAAGCATTGGGCACTCAGGAAAAAAAGGTTGCAAAATGGGAACACATAATAAAATCCTTAACCCCTTATGAAAAAGAAAATCCAGAGATTATATTAAAACAAACTCAAAGAATTGGACGTATTGCGAAGGGCTCTGGAGTGAATAATTCAGATGTGAGATCATTACTAAAACAATACGAAATGCTAAACAGCATGATTAAAGATTCTGCAGGAATGGATATGTCTTCCGGCCAAATGTCTCAAAAACAAATGCAAAAGATGATGAGAAAAATGGCTAAAGGAATGAAAGGGAAAATGAAGTTTTAA
>CAYVFP010000036.1:0-6161 GCA_964451055.1 Candidatus Woesearchaeota archaeon | reverse complement strand
TTTAATTGAATAACTTTAAAAATAGGATTTGCTTGATAAAAAAATGGATAATAAAGAGATTAAAGAAGGAATTAAGGGAGTTAAAAATTTCTTTCTAGATAGAAGAGTTCAGATTGGGCTTATTGTTCTTTTGATGGTTGCGATTTTGGCTTTGGGAACTTTGATAAGAGTTCAGAATTCTAGTTTATTGATTGATCAGACAACCGAAGAATACATTCCTTTGGCGCTTGATCCATATTATTTTATGAGAATTTCAGAGACTATTGTTGAAACTGGAGGAGATTTGCCTGCAGTTGATCCGCTGAGAAATCCGGTTAGGGCTACAGGATGGAGTCCAGAAATCCTTCCGGATAGCACAGTTGGAATTTTTAAGGTGTTGAATATTTTGGGGGTGGAAAAAGGATTAGGTTTTGCTGTTGTGATAAATCCTGTTGTGTTTTTTGTTCTGGGGGCTTTGGTTTTTTTCTTCCTGATATTTTATCTTACAAAATCAAAATGGATTGCATTGCTTAGTACATTTATGCTTTCTATAATTCCTCCTTATTTGTATAGGACAATGATGGGCTTTGCAGATCACGAATCTATTGGGATGTTTGCATTTTTTTCTGCGTTGTTGGTTTTTGCTATCTCTTTAAGGATAGGAAAGAAAAAAAGCAATTTAACAAATAATATTTTGCTAGGATTACTCTTGGGTTTGGTTACAACTTTTACAATTATTTCATGGGGAGGAGTTGCTAAGTTTTTGTTTATGATTATTCCGTTAGGGTTTTTAGTTTATTGGTTAGTTCATTGTAAAGAAAAAGATTCGGGGAATAAAATTTGGTTTTATGGGCTATGGTTAGTTTCTGTTTTATTGTTTAATTCTGTTTTTGGTATTGCAATCTCGGAAACTGTTAGAAGATATTTATTGAATGCTGTTGGATTTTTTAGTTTGTTGGTTTTAGGGATAATTATTATAGATTATTTGATGATAAAGTATTTGCCTAGGGTAAAATCAAAGATTTCTGAAGATTATAGGGTGTTTTTTAGTACAGCTTTGACTATTGTTTTAGGGGGAATTTTGTATCAAATTTTTGTTGGAAATGTTTTCCATTTGTTTGGAGATATCCTTTCTAACTTGGTAACACCTTTCGGTTCAGGGAGAGTGGGATTGACTGTTGCAGAGAATAAACAGCCTTTCTTGACTGATTGGATTGGGCAAATTGGGAAGATAGGATTTTGGATATTTTTCTTGGGGGTTGTTCTTGTTGGAAACAACATATCAAATTCATTTAGTAAAAAAAGAAGATGGTTGTTTTTTGTCTCTTGGGTAGTTTTTATTTCAGGGATTTTGTTTACAAGGATTTCTTCTGGAAGTGTTCTTAATGGAACAAATTTCATTAGTAAAGCGCTTTACTTTTTGTCTTTCCTTTTTTTCTTTGGAAGTGCGTTGTATATTTATGTTAAAGAAAAAAACTTCAACATTGAAACAAATTTAATTTTAATTGCTGCATGGATGATTCCTATGTTGATAACTGCGAGGTCGGCAGTAAGGTTATTTTTCGCGATTGTTCCTTTTGCTGCGTTTATGATTGTTTATGCCCTTTTTGAATTGTATAAGCTGTTTAAACAGAATAAAGGAGACTTGGAAAAGTTAATTTTGTTTGTTGTTTTCCTTTTGGTTTTGGTTTCTTTGTTTAGTGTTGCAAATAATTACATAAGGTCAGATCTTAATGCTGCAAAGGCTACAGGGCCTTCTGCTGATGCTTTATGGCAACAATCTATGGGTTGGGTTAGAGATAATACTGAGAGTGATGGGTTGTTTTTACATTGGTGGGATTATGGTTATTGGGTTCAGACTTTAGGAGAGAGACAGACGTTTAGTGATGGGGGGCATATTCAGGGAGAGTTTGGAAATCATCTTGTTGGAAGATATGTTTTGACTACTCCTTATCCTGAAACTGCAAAATCTTTTATGAAAACTTGGGATGTTGATTATTTCTTGATTGATAGAACAGATATTGGAAAATACACTGCATATAGTTCGATTGGAACTGATGAAGAGAAGGATGATAGAACAAGTTGGATTCAGTCCCTTTTGTCTGAGAATTCTGATGTTCAGGAAACTAGGAATGGAACAATAAGAGTTTATAGAGGATCAGTAGGATTGGATGATGACTTGATTTATGAGGAAGGAAATTATAGTTTGTACTTTGCCAAAGAGAAATCTGCTTTGATTGGTTCGGTTGTTGTTTTTGATGATAATGGTTCTGTTCAGAGTGCGGAAGGAATCTATTATAATAATGGGCAGCAAGAAAGAGTCCCAATAAGATATGTTTTCCATAATGACGAAATTCATGATTTTGGTTCGGGGATTAATTCAACGTTGTATATTTATCCTAGAATTGAATTTAGTCAGGGAGCTCCACAGCAGGATGATTCTGGAGCTATGATGTACTTATCCGAGAGGACCAAAGATAGTTTGTTTGCACAGCTTTATTTGATGGACGATCCTAATAATCTTTATCCTGAATTGGAGATGGTTTATCCTGAAAACAGAAATGCTGCAGGGATTTATTATTACCAGGGAACTAGAGGGCCTATAAAGATTTGGGAAGTTCGTACTGAAGAGATGGATGATATTTTGGAGAATGAAGAGTTTTTTAAGGAATCTGGAGAGTTTGGAGAGCTTGATGATGAAAGGTTTGTTAGATAGATATCTTATTTTAGGAATTTAAAGTTATCATTTTTGATAACCTTTGAAACATTTTTTAAAAAAGATTTTAACTGAGAATTTCTCTGCTTTTGTTCATATAAAAAAACAATCGTTTTTTAATAAAAACATTTATATAATTAAATATTCTAAAATATTCATGGAGGAATTTAGATTTATTAGGTTTGTAGATTATTTTTTGGAAAATCCTTATGGGGAAGTTTACCTCAGGGAAATTTCAAAAAAATTGAAATTGAGTGTGGGAGCCACAAAAAGATATGCTGACGTTCTTGTCAAAGAACAGGTTTTGGTTGAAAGTAAGAGGGCAAATTTAAGATATCTCAGGGCGAATACTGAAAATTTATTCTATAAAAACCTAAAGAAATCAAAATCTGTTAAAAAAATCTTAGACTCTGAGATATTGGAGAGTATAATAAATGAATCTATAAATGTCTCTTCTATAGTTCTCTTTGGGTCTACTTCAAAAGGAGAAGACAGTCCTGAAAGCGATATTGATCTTTTAGTCATAGGAAAAAAAAGGGAATTTAGTGAAAAGGGTTTTGAGAAAAAGATAAAAAAAGAGATCCAAATACATTTCTTTGAATGGAAAGAGTGGAGAAAAAAATTTAAAGAAGATGAGTCTTTTTATTATGAGGTCATAAATCAAGGTATTCCTCTTTATGGAGAACTTCCTTTAATAAAATGAAAGTTAGAAACTTGGATGAGTGTTTTAAATTCAGACTCTTAAGAAAGATTTCTCCGGATAAAGGGAAATCTAAAAGATCTCTAGAGATTTCAGAAAAGAAACTTTTCTCTGCAAAAAAAGGTTTTAATCTTGGACTGTTCGATTATACAATAATGGAGGCTTACACTTCGATGTTTCATGCTGCCAGGAGTTTGTTGTACTTAGATGGAATTCAAGAAAAAAGCCACTATGCGATATCAATTTACCTAAAAGAAAAGTATTCAAATAAAATTCCATTGCCAATCATTAATCTTTTAGAAATTCATAGGACAGAAAGACATGAAACTGTCTATGGGCTGGATTTTGAATCTGAAAAAGAAGATGCTGAAGTTGCGATTAAGGATGCGGAATCATTCTTAAGGGCAATTAAAAAGATTTTGCCTAAATAAGATAAATTATTCTTCAATATAGTTATCTTTAAATAATATTTTTTGTTGATTAAAATAAGATGGTTAGAAAGGAAAAAATTGCCCTATTTCATCCTTGGATAAAGACTAGGGGAGGGGCGGAAAAGGTTGTTTTAAAACTCGCAAAAGAACTTGATTCTAAAGTGGATATTTATACTTGGATTTATGATTCAGAGAAAACCTTTCCTGAGTTTAAGAAATTGAATGTAAGGGTTTTAGCTCCAAAATTTGCAAGAAAACTATCAAGAGCACATATTCTCAGAGGGTTGTTTTTGCCTTTCAGTCTTTTTAGTAAAATTCCTCTAGAGAAATATGATAAGTTTTTGATTTCTACTTCTGGAGTAGGAGAGTTTATTGCATTTAGAAATTACAAACCAGGAAAGACCTTTGCTTATGTTCATACCCCATTAAGGGAAGCGAATAAAAAAATTGTAAAATGGAATTTAGAAAATAGACATAAAGGAATTAAAAAATATCCTTACATTTTGGCTGTGAAAATTTATAGAGCTTTTGAGAGAAAGGCTTGGAAAAAAATAGATCATGTTATATTTAATTCTGAATTAAGTAAAAGCAGAGCTGAAGAACATAAACTTCTAAAAAATAAAAAACATTCTGTGGTTTATCCTCCAGTAGAAATTCCAAAGAAATCAAAGATAAAGAAAGGAGATTATTTCTTGTATGTTTCTAGAATAAACCCTCCTAAGAGGCAGAAAGAATTGATTGAAGCATTTAAGAGATTTTCTAAAGATTATCCTGAATTAAAATTAGTTTTGGTTGGGACTCCTGATAATGAAAAATATTATGATGAAATAAAAAAGATTTCAGAGGGAAGTAATGTGGAACTTAAGCAGAACCTTTCAAATGAAGAGTTGAATGAGTTGTATAATAATTGTTTAGCGGGAGTTTT
The DNA here is from genome assembly GCA_964451055.1 of Candidatus Woesearchaeota archaeon. Taxonomy (GTDB): domain Archaea; phylum Nanobdellota; class Nanobdellia; order Pacearchaeales; family GW2011-AR1; genus GW2011-AR1. Next base: position 1,410 of record CAYVFP010000036.1, on the reverse strand, counting down.
CTTGGGATATCAAGAAGATTTTGGAATTGTCCCGTTGGAAGTAATTGGAAGGGGTAAACCTTTGTTTGCGGTGGAGGAGGGGGGATTTGTTGGAGTGATAAAAGATAATCCTTTGTTTCATAAAATAAAAGAAAAGCATGCAAGTGATGAAATGATTCAAGAGATTACAAATGAGCTTAAGAGTTTTGTTAGAAAAAAATTAGATGATAAAAAAAAGAAAAGTAGTAAAATAAAATTGAATGATTTTGTTAAAGATATGCGGAGGGAGCTGGGATGAAAAAGAAGAATATTTGTCTAGCTGCAAACAATAACTATTTTAATCAACTATCTGTAACAATAATCTCTTTATTAAAAAATTCCAGTAGCCCAAGAAAAATAAAATTAAATGTAATCGATGGGGGGATAAATGAACCAAATAAGAAAAAACTAAAAAAAATTATTGAGAATCTTAATAGCGCTGTAACTTTCATAAAAATTGATGCTAAAAAGTACCAAAACTTAAAGATTTGTGGGCATCCTGGAGAACAATCATACTACCGCTTAGAAATTCCTACCCTCTTTCCAAAGGAGAAAGTATTATATTTAGATTCAGATTTAGTAATACTAGATAATGTGCTGAATATTTTCGATGAAAATCTTGGGAAAAAGACTGTGGGTGCTGTGAAGGATTATTTTATTGGGCTTGTAGAAAAAAAGAATTATTTCAACGCAGGAGTTATGTTAATTGATTGTAAGAGGTGGAACAAAAAAAATTATTCGAAATATTTTTTTGAATGGGCAAAGAAAAACGAAAAACAGATACATTTTGCAGACCAGGATATCCTGAATGGAATTTTAGCCAAGGATTGGAAGTCGCTTCCCTTGAAATGGAATCGTCAAAGAATTTTGCTTGATTATCCTAGAAAAAAATTAAATTTGTCTAAGGAGGAATATTCTTTTTTGAAGAATAAACCTTCAATTATTCACTATACGGGAAAAATTAAGCCTTGGCACTATCGCTACGTGTTTCCAGACAAAAAACAATACCTCCATTATTTAGAAAAATTTGGTTTAAGTAAAGACTATTCTGATAAAGGCATTGAGAATTTCTTCTATAAGAAAATAAGATACTTGGTTTACAGATTAAAATTAAGATATTATTTGGAAAAAAATAAACTAATCCCTAGAAAATGGAGATAATATGGAAAATTCAAAAGAACAAAATAAAAAAATAAAAGTCTACCTCCAATATCCGTGGAAGTTTCCAGACAGCCCATATTATAAATATTTAATTCAGGATCCTCCAGAAGGGATTGAATACTTAAACACAAAAAAACAAAAAGGGGTTATAACAAATAAAAGCTTTTTTTGGTTTTCAAATTTTTTGAAGAAGGTGATCCGTAAAGGAGTTAATATTCTTTATCCCTCTAT